>CAJWPV010000183.1 GCA_913045395.1 uncultured Verrucomicrobiota bacterium
GCGGACGCAGCAAGACCAGCGGCGGCTGGGACACCCACGGCTTTGACGATACGCGCATGTACCCGATCGTAGAGGCCTACCATCTGCCGGTCACCGACCAGACACTGCCGACGTTGCTGGAGGATCTGGAACAGCGCGGGATGCTGGATGAAACGTTGGTGGTCTGGATGGGCGAGTTCGGTCGCACGCCGAAAATCAACAAGAACGCCAGCCGAGACCATTGGCCGAATTGCTACAGCGTCCTGCTCGCTGGCGGTGGAGTGAAGGAGGGGTTCGTCCACGGTAAATCCGACAAACATGCCTCGGAACCGGCGGAGGACGGCGTTACGCCCGAGGATCTGGCGGCGACCATCTACTACCTGCTCGGCATCGATCCGAAAGCGCATATTTACGACACACAGGATCGCCCGCTGATGATCTCAAGCGGTGAACCGGTGATGGAGGTCGTGGCCTAGGCGGGTATACCCGGCGATTTAACTTTTGCCGCATAAACCCATTCAGCCCAAAAACTGATGGTTAATGGCTGAAAATCAATCCTCCGCCTTGGAGGATCGGGCGGTCAGGTCGAGGAGTGCTTGGCGCAGGTCTTTGCCCTCGTGCAGCATGGCGTAAACCTCGTCGATGATCGGCGTGGTCACGTTGCGGGAGCGCGCGAGGTTCCACGCCGATCGTGCGGTCGGATAACCTTCCACCACTGAAACCGAGTCGGCGAGGATGGCCTCTGGTTTTTCGCCGCGTCCGATTCGTTGGCCGAACTGATAATTGCGGCTCAGGCTAGAGAAACAGGTCACGGTCAGATCGCCCAAGCCGCTCAAGCCGGCGAATGTCTCCGCACGTGCTCCGCAGGCCACGCCCAGACGGCGAATCTCAGCAATCGCGCGCGTGACCAGCGCCGCCTTCGAGTTGTCGCCGAAGCCCAGCCCGGCCGATGCCCCCGCCGCGATGGCGATAATGTTTTTTAAAGAGCCGCCCAACTCGACGCCGATCAGGTCTTCGCTCGTGTAGACGCGAAACGTGGGTCGATGAAAAATCTGCTGCACTGTCTCGGCCACGCCGGCTGCCTCACTCGCCGCCACCGCCGCGCTTGGCATGTCACGGCAGACCTCTTCCGCCAGAGTCGGGCCGGACAGCGCCGCCACCCTGGCCAGGGGCATGGTCTCGCCGAGGATGCCGCCCATCGTGAGGCCGGTTTCGAACTCGATGCCCTTTGTCACGCTCACCGCCACGCCATCAAACTTGGACAAGCAAGCGGTGACCTCGCGAAATGCCCGCGACGGGATCGCCAGTACAACGCAGCCGGCGCCATCCACCGCCTTGGCCAAGCTGGCCTGCGTCGGCAGATCGGCCGGCAGATCAATGCCCGGCAGATAACGCTCGTTGCGCCCCACCTGGCCAAGTGTGGCCAGCGCCTCGACGTCGCGTCCCCAGAGGCAAACGTCACCGCCGCTCGAGTGCACCACCTTGGCCAACGCTGTGCCCCAGGCTCCCGCTCCGATCACTGCCGTTTTCAATTCGTTGCCTCCTCCCGTCTGCTCCACAGGCGATGCTCGGTGCCGTTCATGAGCCGGTGAATGTTTATCCGGTGCTTCCAAATGGCCATCGCGCCGAGCAGCAGAAAAATCCAGAATAGCAGCCCGAAACGATCGACTCCCTCACCCGGCAAGGCGGCAACGCTGACCGGCAGCGCAACCGCCGCCGCGATCGATGCCACCGACACGTACCGGCTCACCCCAAGAAAAACAATCCACACCCCGAGACATACTCCAAACGGCACCGGCGCAAGCCCGAGCGCCACGCCGGCAGTCGTGGCGATGCCTTTGCCGCCCCTGAAACCAAGCCAACAGGGGTAGTTGTGCCCGAGAATCGACGACACGCCGATCAGCAGTTGCAGTGTTTCTGTTTTTGGTGCCTGCCCCTCGGGGAAAAACCCGGCAACAAACTCGGCGAAAAACAGGCACGGTAGTAGTCCCTTCAGCAGGTCGATGAGCAACACCACTGTTCCGATGCCTTTGCCCAGCATGCGAAACGCGTTGGTCGCGCCGATGTTGCCGCTGCCGACCTTGCGTATGTCTACGCCCCTGAGCCGGCCGGCGAGAAACCCGGCCGGGATCGAGCCGGGCAAATATCCCGCAATGACAACGGTCAGCCACGCAAACGCCTCCATGTGCCGACTGTAGTGGCTTGGCTTCGCGGGCAGCAAGCCGTTTCCCTCAAGGGCACGCGCGGATTGCCTTCGGCGGCCCGTGGCCGTTAGGTTCGCAGCGGCTTGCAGATGGAGACGCCAATGATCGAGGTGCAACACCTGACCAAGCGCTACGGGCAACACGTGGCGCTCGACGCTGTGTCGTTCTCCGTTGGCCGGGGTGAGGTTGTTGGCTTCCTTGGCCCAAACGGCGCCGGTAAAAGCACCACCATGCGTATCCTCACCACCTTCATGGCGGCGACCTCCGGCACGGTGCGTGTGGGGGGCGACTGTGTTTTTGAAAACCCAATGCGCGTCCGCAAGCGGCTCGGATACATGCCGGAGAACAATCCGCTGCCGCCCGACCTGCGCGTTGGCGACTACCTGAAGTTCCGCGCCCGACTCAAGAGCCTAGCCAACGGCGAGGGTGCCAAGCGAGTGAACGTGGTGATTGAGCAGTGTGGCATCGCTGATGTCGCCGGCCGGTTCATCGGCCAACTCTCACGCGGTTACCGGCAACGCGTGGGGATGGCTGACGCCCTCCTGGCCAAGCCGGAGTTGATCGTACTCGACGAACCGACCGCCGGCCTCGACCCAAATCAGGTTCGCTCCGTGCGCAAACTGATCCGGGGATTGGCTGGTGAGCACACGATGCTGATTTCGTCGCACATCCTCTCCGAGATCGAGATGAGCTGCGACCGCGCCGTCATTCTGCACCAGGGACGCCTGCTCGCCAGCGGCGCGCTGGATGTATTGATGGCCAAGACCAACACGGCGGTCGTCTCCGAGGTGCGCGCACCCCTGGCCGATGTCAAAGCGTGGGGTGAAAAACTTGCGCTTGGCCAAGCGGAGTGCGTTGAGCAGCCGGACGGCTATGTGCGCTGCCGGTTTGCCAACGCCACGAGCGCCGATGCACGCGAAAAGATTTTCGGTAGTGTCCAGGAGCGCGGCTGGCCGCTGCGCGAACTCACGCGACAGGTGCCATCACTCGAGGACCTGTTCGTCAACCTGACGCGTGGGAAGGAGGACGGCAAATGAGCGTCTTCCGCGCACTGGTTCGCCGGGAGTTGTCGGCGTTTTTCCAAGGGCCAACCGGCTTCATCATCATCGCCGCCGTGCTGTTTTTGATCGGACTCGGCTTCGTGGTGGTGCTTACCGGCCTGAACGGCCACGCGACGCCGATGCCGGTGACGCAGGTGTTTTACGGCACCTATTTTTTCTGGCTGATACTGTTGCTCATCGCGCCGATCATCACCATGCGTAGCTTCGCGATGGAGCGCGCCAGCGGCACGTACGAAAGCCTGATGACCGCACCGGTCGGCGACTGGGAGGTGGTGCTGTCCAAGTTCACCGGAGCGCTCGTTTTTTACGCGATCCTTTGGATTCCCCTGCTGGTTTGCTCGCTGGTTGTCCGGTTGTACGTCGGCGAATCGGCGGTGCTCGGGCCTGGCCCGATGTTCACCTCGGCGCTCGGTATTCTGCTCATCGGGAGTTTGTACATGTCGATGGGCTGCTTCGCCTCGGCGCTCACGCGCAACCAGGCCGTGGCGGCGGTGAGCAGTTTCGCAATGGGAGCAGCGCTGTTTTTCACCGGTTTTTTTTCGTACTTCACCGGCGACCGGTCAGACTGGATTTCGCAACTCGCCCGTCACGTGTCGCTGGCCAATCACATGGAGTCGTTTTCGCGCGGCGTGGTCGATCTCGAAGCGACGGTCTTTTTCATCAGCCTCACGGCATTGTTCCTTTACTTCACGCACAAGGTGGTCGAGAGCCGCCGCTGGAAATAACCGATGAGCGGCAGCCAACAACTCGCCAGTTTTTCGCCGACCGTGCGCGGCGCGATTTTGCGGCGTGTAATCCTCGCGGCGACGGCGATGGCGGTCTGCGTGATGTTGGCCAACCTGCTCGCGCTGCGGAACCCCGCGCAGGTCGCGCTCACCCAATCGGCCGACCACAGCCTGTCGCCGCTCACGAAGAATGTTCTTGGCGGGCTGACCAACGACGTACGCGCCGTGGTGCTGTTCGACCGGCAGGCCGACCTGTTCGAATCGGTCAAAAATCTTTTGACCGAGTACGAACGCATGTCGCCGAGACTGAAGATCGAGTTGGTTGACCCCGCTCGCGACCCCGGCCGCGCCGAAGCTGTGCAGCAGGAGTTGCGGCTGCCGGTCAGCTCGCCTGAAAACCGCGTCATCTTCGCCGCCAACAATTCGACCAAGGTAATCAACGA
>CAJWPV010000184.1 GCA_913045395.1 uncultured Verrucomicrobiota bacterium
TGAACAAACCGATCGGGGACGAGGCCGACCTGCTGGCCTACTACAACTTCGACGAGGTCAGCGGTACGGTCCTGCCGGATGCCGTGGGGGGCAACGACGGCGTGCTGGTGGGTATGGGCGACCGCAACTGGGGCGTTTCCAATGCGCCGCTTGGCCAGGCGCCGCTCGAGGGGTTGAATCTCCCCACCACCATTGACATCACCTTTGATGATATGATTCGCAACCCGGCAGTCGGCAGCGGCGGATCGTTGCTCTTCGATGGCAGCGGCGCAAGCGTCGCGCTGCCGAATGCCATCCCTGTGGCCCTCAGCAACGGTGCGGCGGTCACGATCGAGTACTTGTTCAAGGGCGAGTCGTTCCAGTCGGCGGTGCGCTGGCAGGACGGCCAGTACTTCGTGGCCGGTTGGAACGGGGTTCACATCATCTCCACCGATGGTGGCACGGGTGCCGGCATTGCAGTTGGCCCGGCCACCGATGGCGATTGGCATCACGTGGCCATGACCTGGGAACAGGATTTGGTTGGCGGATTCAGGAGCTACCTGGACGGGGAACTTGTGGCTGAGCGTGATTCCGGTGTGAACCCGCTGCCGGTGATCAACGGTCAGGCCTATCTCGGGGCATATCAGGGTGTGTCCGAATTCACCAATGGCCAGTTGGACGAGGTGCGCATCTGGGACGTGGTTCGCACTGAGGAGGAGTTGCAGGAGTGGATGAACAAGCCGCTCTCAGGCGAAGAGGAAGGCCTCTTGGCCTACTACCAGTTTGATGAACTGAGCGGAGATGTCCTGCAGGACATCTCCGTCAACGAGTTTCATGGTGATTTGAAAAACATGACCGATGCCAACTGGAGTACTGGAGCCGGGCCTGCTTTCACCATTGAGGGGCCAAAGGGCCAGGCGGTTCCGGGCACGTTCGAGATCGAGGGCGCGGAGATTGAATCGCTTAAGTACCTCAGTGACGGTCGCTCCGTGCGGATCGTCGCCTACGGCATTGAGTCGAAGGAAGCCAAGGTGACAATCAACGGCGTCCGCGACGCAGGCAATAACCAGATCGCCGCTGACACGATGTTAGTCGTCCCGGTGGAACTGGAAGGTGAACAAGCCGAGCCGCCGCTCGTCACACTCGAGGAGGGTGACGGTGTGATCATCATCAACACCAGTGCCGGCTCATTGCAGGCTGCCCCAAGTGTAATCGGACCGTGGGAAAACGTTGCCGCCCCGTTGCAGTTGAATCTCAATGAACTCGGCGAGGCCGGATTCTTCCGGGCGGTAAATTAAGAAACCGGAACAAAGAAGAGTTTAACGCAGTTCAGCCAAGGCATCCTCGCTCTTAGCGAGGATGTCTTTGTGCAGGGATTCCCCGTGTGAATCCATCGTGACCACGGCAGGGAAGTCCTTCACCTCGAACTCCCAAATCGCCTCCGGCGAGCCGAACTCCTCAAGCATGTGTACATCGCGCACCTTAGTGATGCACTCGGCCAGCACCTGCGCCGCACCGCCGATGGCGTGGAGATAAACCGCTCCGTGCTCCTTGCAGGCGGCCAGCGTCTTGTCCGCCATGCCGCCCTTGCCAATCACGCCGCGAATGCCGAACTGCCTCATGATATCGCCCTGATACGGTTCCTCGCGGATGGAAGTCGTCGGCCCAGCGGCCGTCACCTTCCACTCGTCGTTGTCGTCCTTCAACACAACCGGCCCGCAGTGATACAGGATGCCGCCATCGAGATTCACGCCGCCCGGCAACGCGCCGCCATCGTGCAGATACTTATGCACCGCATCACGCCCGGTAAACACCTTACCGGAAATCAAAACCTGGTCGCCAACCTTCAGTTCACGAATGGCCTCCTCTGAAATTGGACTAGAAAGATTGTGAGTCATGCTACGTTTCGTTCAGTAAAGCCAGCCGGTGATTTCGCCGTCGCTGGCCAGGGTCGCGCCGTGACGGCGGAAGGCCCAGCACATGTAGCTGACACTCACGAAATACGACGCCGGCACCCGGTTAGCCGCGCCGATTTTAACACCGAGCAGCGTCGTTTTTCCACCAAACCCCATCGGGCCTATGCCCAGCTCATTGGCTGTTTTAAGGATATCCTGCTCAAGTTCGTCCAGTTTGGGATCGGGATTGGAATCGTCGAGTTTGCGGAGAAACTCGCGCTTAGAAAACTCGTAGCCGGACGCCCGGTCGCCACCGATGCACACTCCGAGTATGCCTGGGCCGCAGCCCCTGCCCTGCGCCTGGTGCACCGCCTCGAGGATCACTTTGCGGCAGCCGTCGAGGTCGCGGTTGGCTTTGAGCCTGGTGTTGGGTAGGGAAAATTGCGCACCTACGTTCTCGCAGCCGCCACCTTTGAGCACAAGGCGGACGGCGATGTCGTCCTCGGCGTGCTGGTGAAAATGCAGGTTCGGCGAGCCGAGGCCAAGGTTGGTGCCGTCGTTTTTGCCGGTGATCGAGTCCACCGAGTTTTGCCGCAGGTAGCCAAGCTTGGTTGCCTCTTTTACCGCTTCGCGTGCCTCCTGAGCGAACCCGACCTGGTTCAATCCCACCGGGCAATCGATGTAAAACAAAATACTACCAGTGTCCTGGCAGATTGGCTGCGACTTGCTCTTGGCCAGGCCGATGTTGCGCTCGATGATCTCAAGCGCCGACTTGGCAATGGTACCCTCCTTCTCACGCTTCAGCCCGCGCAGGATAGCCGACTGCACATCGTCTGGAATCTCTGCCGAGGTGCGCCGGATCAATTCAACCAGTGACTCCCTGAGCCTGCTCATGCGACCGGGAGCGTAGGAGTTGAAGCGCGTAGTGTCAACGGGGGCTCAATCCGCGCGCCTGTAGCCCTTGCGCTCACGCTTGTTGTGCTGGGCCACACCCACATGCATATCGCCCACAGTGTCATCGAGTATCTCCAAAAAATTCTCGCAACTGCACGTCGAGCCGCCGAGGCTGATCACCGTCTCGCGTTCGGCATAGTCGTTGGTCACCGCCAACACCTCGCCGTACGGCTTCATCAGGTGGGCCACCCGCTCTATGATCTGGTCGGCCGTCTGGCCTTTCTTGGAAAAGAGCACTTCGATGCCCTCCTTTGCCGTCTCGTTTTTCGGCGTGTCGGGCGGCGCACCGCCGCCGTCAAAGATCAGCGTGACCGGTGTGCCGGAGGAATCCTGATACTGGGTCAGCGCCGCCACCAGCGCGTCCCGGGCATGGAACGAATGGCGCGCCCGGCCCGGCGCCAGCTCTGGCCAGTGATGCAGCAGGCTGTATCCATCCACCAGGACGCGAACGATCCCCATGCACGGGACGCTACGGGTTTGGCCGCGCTTGGCCAAGCGCCTGGTTTGGTGGTAGATTGCAGCGACGAGGGCAATGCCGATTTACGAATACGAACTAAGCGACGGCAAGGGAGACTGCAAACCATGCGGTGGCCCCGGCTTCACCCTGCGCCGCCCCGTCTCGGCCAAGCCGCTTGAGAAGTGTCCAGCGTGCAGGCGGCCGGTGCGCAAGATCATCTCCGGCTTCAGCACCCCCACCCACCTCAAGCCGCTCTCGATCACCGACGCAAAAAAGGCCGGCTTCACCGTTTACAAAAAACTCGGTAAAGGCGAATACGAACGGCAGTAACGGGGATACTTTCTTAAAAAAGAATGAACAGATCGTCCGAATCGGGCGTCTGAACCCGTTGATGTTCGCGCTTGTGGACATCCACGACGAAGTTGTTATCGTTGTGACCTTGGATGGCCGTTTTTTCGGCCAAAGGAGGTTGGTTTGGTTGTTTGGGTTGACGGGCGTCCCGCTAGGGGCGCCCGCATTTTTTACCCCAAAAGTCTCTAAGCCCCGGCGGCGGCGCGGTTCAGGCGATCCCGGAGTGCTGCCCATTCGTCAGTACCTGGAAGTGACTGCACCAGAATGGTTCCCGCGCCGAGACGGTCGCAGCGGTGCAGCGTGTCGTAAAGTTCCCTCGCGAAGTCGCCGGCAGAGTCCGGCAAGCAATGCCAACGCTCGCTTGGCCAAGCAGCGGACGCTGCTGTGCGGGCGATGACATGGATCGTCTGATCCGCTTCGCCAAGCACGGCGCCCAAGTCGCCCTCCACTAAAATCAGCTTTGCTCTCGGCGAGTAGTGTTGCTGGAGTTGGCCGGGGCTTTTCAACGGCTCGGCGGTGGCGGGCGGCTTAGCTGTTGCGACCGAGCCGAGAACGCCTTGCAGTTGGCCAAGCGAGATCATCCCCGGGCGCAGGAGGGTTGGCTTGTCACCAGTGAGGTCGATCACGGTGGATTCGATGCCGAGATCGCACGCGCCGCCGTCGAGCACCAGTGGAATGTGGCCGCCAAGTTGATCGACAACGTGCTCCGCCCGGGTCGACGACACGCGATTCGAGCGGTTCGCGCTTGGGGCCGCCAGCGGAAAGCCGCACTTGGT
>CAJWPV010000185.1 GCA_913045395.1 uncultured Verrucomicrobiota bacterium
CGGACCAGTCTGGCTACGAGTTGAGCATCGTCCGCCAGCCGGGCTTGGCCAAGCGCCCGATTGTCGCCGCCGCCAACGAGCGTTATCTGATTCATGTGAACCCCGGCGACTCCGTGGTGGGCGGTCTCCCGCCGATTTTTGCGTTGCCGCCGATCTTCCTCGGCCCGGAGCCGGATGCGCCGGTGAAGATCCGGTTCTTCGGGGCAAACAATTACACCTTGTCCGTGCAGGACTCAGTCGACCTGGGCAACTGGAATACAGTCGGGACGATCGACGGCAACGGGGAAACCATCGAGTGGATCGACCCCCGCAACGACCGACCCCATGCCCTGTTTTATCGTATCCTGTTGACTCCGAGGGAATTGGCATCTCCGGGGGCGTTTGGATTCAGCGGAGGCAAGTCACTGGAGCCGGGCGGGGAACTGGCCCAAAGCTTGGCCAAGACCGTAGTCGCGCAATTGAAAAACAAGGGGCGCTCCGTCACGGGGGCTACCGTGAAATCCGCCGTCCAGTTTTTACCTCCTATTTTTGCCACCAAATATCTGGTCGAGTTGCAGGGCAACAATGAACAGGGGCATCCGGTCTCCGTTTACGCTGAAGTGATCGAGGCCGGAATCCAAAAAGCGCATCTCGTAACAAAGATCAACGTGGATGACCGGTGGGAAATGCCCCTTCGTGTGGAGTCGTTCGAGTTGGACGACGATTTGTCCCTTGCGCCGAATGTGCCCGACGCGGATCGGTCCGCTGCGTCTGCAGATTTTGCGTTGGCCGACCTGAATGAGCGCACCGGAAATAACTGGTCACTGGTTGAGGTGATTTCCAGCCTCGAAACGGGAGAGGCAACAGATCACTTGGTCTTGAGCCTCACAACCCCGGAAGGTGACAAGGCAACGGCATTTGTTGAAGTGGGAATGGACCAGGAGACAAACGAGAGTGAAATACTCACGGCGTTCACGCAGTCGGAGTTGGGGATCACGGTCGTCCCGATTACGCCAAGCGGCCTGGTCGATACCGGTGACGGGGGCTTAGTTTCACCCATACTAGGGAGTGTCGAGTTGAACCCGGTCAAACCCGATTCACCCTTGGCCAAGCGCTTGGCCGGGTTCCTCCTAGACCAGGAGCCGGCGACCAAGGCCGGCTTGAAGTTGAAGCGAATCGTCGCCGTCACCCAAGCCAAGACAGCGGACTCCTCATCCTATTTTGTCGAACTGCTCGTCACGACGGAAGCCGGCGCAACGGTGCTGATCCAAGCCCACGTGAACGAACTGGAAGAGAGCCAGCTGGGATTGATCAGTTTCCAGATGGTGAAGGGCGGATAAAATGGCACAGACCCATTTCAATGGTTTCTCGAGGCATGTTAGCAGTAGAGAACACACCAAAACACAGGCCACGCCCGCAAAAAACGGGCGCGGCTGGCCCTCAACGGGCAGAAAACCGGCGAAAAAACATATAAAAAGGATGTTGACAAATCAATCAATCAGTTGATAGGTTTTTCTCTGTTTGAGTTATCGGCCTTTATTTCGATAAAAAAAAGTTGAAAATCAATGAGTTGGTTCACGTCCAAAGGAAACGAAAAATGAGCAAATACAAACCATTCAACAGGGAAAGTCACAATTCACCAGTCTTTTCACACCTTGACGTTTTGACCGAAAGGGTGTCTGGTCGCCGTCGCTCGTCTCTTTTCGAGGAAGGGCTAATTCAGCGGGCTGGTATTATGAATCGTTTGCATTGTTTCAAGTCTTTGAGCCGGGGGATTCCGGCATTGTTGCTGGTTTCCGCGTTTCTTTTTGGCATGCCGGCTATGGTTCCGGTTTCCACCGGGTTGGCCGGGCCGGACGATGCCCTACCGGAGATCATCAGCATTCAGTTGGAAGTCAGCGAGGTGGTGGTTACGGTCCGGGTCCCAAAGGGAATTACTAAAGTCACGCTGGAGGGACGCTCGCGCTTGGGCAGCGGCAACTGGGCGCCGCGCGCGGTCGAACGGGTGGACGGCAGCGGTGGATTGTTGGTGATCCGGATCGCCTACTCGAAGGCCAACGAAATTCTTCGTGTTCGTGGCGATGACAAGGAGGAACTGCCGGCTGCGTTTTACAAGGGAACCACTGATTTCAACGGCCAAAAGGATGATACGGATGGCGGAGTGCTTATACAGGATGGAGGAGTTCCTCCTGCACCCGGTCGAGGGAACGAATTTGATTCTGTGGCCGAGACAGCCGACGCTGGCAAGGCTGACGATGGTGCCCCACGCGATGTTGTCGAGTCCGACATCTGGAGCATTCACAACGACACACTTTACTTTTTCAACAGCCTACGAGGCCTCCAGGTGATCGATCTAAAGGACAAGGGCAACCCGGTCATCCGTGGCGTGTTGCCGATGCCGGCGGCCGGTGAGCAGATGTACACGCTTGGCGACGACCACGTGATCCTGCTAGCCCGCGACGGTTGCAACTGGTGGGGCAACGATGCCGAGAGCCAGGCCATTATCGTCGATGTCTCGGGTGACACTCTGGAGATTGCAGCCAGTGTCCCCGTCAGGGGATACATTCGTGAGAGTCGGCTGGTGGGAACGGCACTGTACATTGCCTCGCAGGTTTATCGCCAATTTGAGGAAACCAAGCCAGGCTCGGATGTTGTTTCTTTCCGGTGGGAATACGGCACGCAGGTTTCGTCGTTCGACCTGGAAAACCCGGCCAAGCCAGTCGAGCGCGACTCGCTGTTCTATAGCGGCTACAACAACGACATTTATGCCACCGACAAATTCCTGTTCGTCTCCACGGCGGTGCTCCAACAGTATTACAAGACCGACCTGCGCTGCATCGATATTTCCGCGCCGGACGGCACGATGGAGGAGGCGGCAACCATTCGTACAGCAGGCCGCGTGGCGGACAAATTCAAGATGCGCCTGAGCGGCGACACGCTCGCGGTTATCTCGGAGGAACTCAATCGAAACACCAACGACAATCGCAATCGCTGGTTGACCACGCTCGAGACGTTCAGTCTGGCCAACCCATCCAAGCCAGAGGCACTCGGCGAGTTGAGTTTGGCCGAGGGCGAACGCCTCTTCGCCACGCGCTTCGACGCCGAACGGGTTTACATCGTCACTTATGAGCGGATTGACCCGTTGTGGATTGTTGATCTGTCCGATCCGCGCAAACCGGAGATCAAGGGGGAACTGGAGGTGCCGGGCTGGTCCACCTACATTCAACCGCTGGGGGATCGCCTGGTCTCGATCGGCGTGGATGATACGGACAACTCACGCCGGGTGGCCGTGTCGTTGTTCGACGTGAGCGACGTCACCGAGCCGAAGCTATTCGACAAGGTGACCATGGGCGACCGTTGGTCCTGGAGCGAGGCGCAGTACGACGAAAAGGCATTCACCGTGCTGCCGCACGCCGGGTTGATCCTTGTGCCGTACCAGGGGCATGAGGCCGGCGGCGGTTATGCCAAGAATGTCCAGATCATCGACCTTAATGAAAAGACGCTAACGAAGCGGGGTGTCATTGAGCACGCACTGCAGCCGCGCCGTGCCACCGAGTATCAGGATTTCATCATGTCGATCTCCGGCCAGGAATTACTCTCTGTGGACGCCACCGACCGCGACAATCCGGTCGTGAAGAGCGAGGTCGAACTGGCGTGGACCGTCGACCAGGTCATCCCAACGGGCGACTATCTGTTGCAGTTGGCTAAGGGCTCCAACTGGTACTTCGGCGAGCAGGGCGGACCGTCCATCCGGGTGGCATTGCAGGATGATACCGATACCGCGCTTGGCCGCGTGGTTTTGCCGGAGACGGCCTACCTCTCCGGCGCCTCGGTTAACGGCGATAAGCTGTACCTGTTGCAAACCCAGGATTTCCAGTCTGCCAATCCGAAGCCTGTCCCGGAGAAACCCGAGGATGGTGACGAGGATGGAGATGGGGAGGAGCCAGAGCCGGAAGAACCTAATCCCAATGTTTTCCTGACGGTGATCGACTTGGCCAATTTGCCGGAGTTGACAGTGCTGGGCGAACTGGCCCTGGTTGACGAGCAGATGGGCTGGAGCAACGAGTTCAAGGCCAATTGGCCAAGCGATGGCAAACTGCTCTGGTCCAATGCCGGGGGGTACCGGTACTGGGGTTGGCGCGGGGGGCCGATGGTCGATGATGGGCTGATGGAGGGGGATGTTTGGTGGCCCGGTTACGGCGGGACCGCCGGACAGTTGCTCTGCTTCGATGTCGGGGCCGCCGCCAAGCCGAGCTTGGCCTCGTCCGTCAACCTCTCGGTGGAACAGAGTGAGGATGGCAAAAACAAATACGCCAATCGTTGGAACTTCAGCGAGGCGATCCTCAACGACAACGGCCTGGTTTACCTGAGCAGCCAGCACACCGAGTACATTGAGTTGGAACCTGATCCCGAACCTGATCCCGAACCTGAT
>CAJWPV010000186.1 GCA_913045395.1 uncultured Verrucomicrobiota bacterium
GGAGGTAAACATCCCCCTCGAGCGCCTGGCCAAGCCGGGCTTCGGCGGGAGCAACCTAGGCCAGGCGCTCGTGTTTGCCGGCGAGTCGATACAGGAGGCCGATCCGGGAGCGGACGAACAGCCTTTGACTAGGCGCGAGATTATTGTCATTAGCGACCTGCAAAAGGGCAGCCGTCTCGGCGAGGTGCAGGGCTACGAATGGCCCACTGGCATCAAGGTGACGCTCGAGCAAATTGGCGAGGACGACCAGGGCAATGCTGGCATCGAGCAGGTCGCCTCCCGCGCGCCGTGGGCCGCGGCCGCAGCCGTGCCGTCATTCCGCATCAGCAACTCAGCCAATAGCATCGGTGATGAGCTTGAGTTTTTGGCACACATGACTGCCGGCGAGACTCTCAGCCAGAAGGTGCATGTCCCGCCGGGCCGCAGCCGAGTGGTCGAGTTGCCGGGCGAATGGGCTAGGAAGTCCGTCGATCGACTGGCCATTCGGGGCGACGTGGCGGAGTTCGACAATCAGTTTCATTTTGCGCAAAACCGGCAGCAGACAGTGCGCATCGTTTACATTGGCGAGGACAAACCGAACGACGCCGAGGGCTCGTTGTTTTATCTTGCGAGTGCGTTTCAGCAGTCGAGTACTCTCGATTTTCAGGTTGAGGCGGTCAGTGGCAAATCGTCCGGTCCGCTGCCGGAGGCCGATCTGTACGTCATCGGCGATGCCGTTGACGACCCGCTGGCCCAAGCACTTGGCCAGGCGATCGAGGGCGGTTCGGCTGCGCTGATGGTCGTGCAGTCGACGGGCCAGGCCGCGAACCTCGGACAGTGGCTTGGTGCGGACGGCGTTGTCATCCGCGACATAGCGTCGAGCGACTACGCACTGCTGCAGTCGATCAAGCTGGACGATCCGGTTTTGTCGGTGTTTCGGGATGCGCGATTCAGCGACTTCACGAATCTGCATTTTTGGAGACATCGCGAGCTACAAAACTTGCCCGACGATGGCATCGACGTGCTCGCCCGATTTGACTCCGGCGCACCGGCCTGGCTGGCGTCGCGTCGCGGCACCGGTCGGCTGCTGGTGATGACGTCTGGCTGGAAACCGGCTGACAGCCAACTGGCGCTCTCAACCAAGTTCATCCCGCTGCTCTACTCGGTCCTTCAGCCGGTGCTTGAGCGCAAAACCCAGTCGCGGCAGTTTGTCGTCGGCAACCAAGTTGACGTGACGCGATTCAACAACGGCCAGGCCGGCGGCAGCGTCACTGTCATGCCACCCGGCGGCGGGGCGCCGGCGATTTCGGTCGACACGTTTTTCACGCCGGCCGCTCCCGGCATGTACATAGCGAAGGGCAGTGGCTGGTCGGAGACATTCGCGGTGAACCTCACGGCGGCGGAGAGCCGCACCGAGCCGATCGTTATGGATCAATTTACAAAACTAGGCCTGCCGATGACCGATCCGGTTGCCGATTCCGGTGAGATTGCGGCTGTCGCTGCCGCAGCGGAAAAGACCGAGGCGCACCGCCGGGAATACTGGCAATGGGCCTTGGCGGCGGTGCTTTTGTTTGTCACTCTAGAGACCGTTCTGGCCGCCAGAGGCAGTCGGTCAGCAGAACCAGTCATGATAGCATGAACAAACCGAACACACTCCAGGAACAGCTGACGTTTTACCGCCACCAGCATCGGCGGCAGAAACTCTTCTCCGGCTTGGCGAAGTGCTGGGCCGCCTGCGCCGTGACCAGCTTGGCCGTGCTGGCACTGGGCCAGACGACGGGTTTCGCCTGGTCGATAATCGGGGTATCAGCCGCTGCGCTGGCAACGCTGGTTTTCGTGAAAGTGCTGATGGTGGACTGGTTGACGCTGGCCGAGATCGTCCGGCTGATCGAGCGACATCATCCCGGCCTGAACAAGCTGCTCGAGACTGCCTCTGAGCAGATCCAAAAAAACGACCCCGACAAACTCGACTACCTGCAGCAGCGTGTGCTGGCTGACGCCCTGAAGGCCAGCCGCGAGCAGGGCTGGGAACTCGAGGCCAACGGCCGCCTGGCCTTGACGCACGTGTATCACGGCGCGGCGTTGTCCGTGTTCCTGCTGTTTTTTTGGCAGATGTCCGACACCACCGAGTCGCAAACGGTTCGCTCAGCCAAGGGCAGTGTCCTGGTGGAGCCGGGTGACGTGGAGGTGGAGCGCGGGACAAGCCTAATTGTCTCGGCCAAGTTCACCAGCAACAAGTCCGACGTGAAGTTGGTCGTAAAGGAACACGGCCGAGACCCACGCTGGATGACAATGGTGCAGAGCCTCGACGACCCCACGTACAGCTATCGCCTGGCCAATGTGCAGTCCAACGCTGTGTACAGTGTGGTGTCTGGCGGGCAGCAGAGTGACCTGTATCGGATGACTGTGTTCGAGTACCCGGAGCTCAAGTCTTCTCAGGCCAGGCTCGATTATCCCGAGTTCACCGGCCGCGAGGACAAGGTCATCAACAACACACGCCGCCTCACCGCCGTCGAGGGTACCGGGTTGACGTTCGATTTTCAGTTCAACAAGCCGCTCAAGTCGGCGGTGCTCAAGGCCCGCGAAGGCGAGGGCGATGACATTCTACTGAAGCAACTCGCCGATGGCAGCCCGCAGTTCCAACATCTGCGCAACTTTAGTGAGCCGGGCGAGTTCCGCTACGAATTGCACCTTGAGGATGCCGAGGGACGGGTCAACCGCTTCCCATCCCGGTATGTTTTCAATGTTCTCGAGAACGCCGCTCCGGCGCTGAAGTTCGAGGCGCCCGCGGGCGACACCGAGGTGTCGGCCATCGAGGAGATGCGCCTGCAGGGCGTGGCGCGCGACGACTTCGGGCTGGCTGACGCTGGCTTTGGCTACCAGCTGGCTGGCGAGGAACCGCAGTATGTCTCCCTCACTGACGCCGGCTTGGCCACCAATAAACTCGCCGTCGCCCACGTGCTTCGCATGGAGGACCTGGGCGTCGAGGTGGGGCAGGTGGTGAGTTATTTCCTGTGGGCCGACGATCGTGGTCCGGATGGCGGTTTGCGCCGCGGATTCAGCGACCTGTTTTTCGCCACGGTGCGGCCGTTCGAGGAAATTTTCCGCCAGAACCGGTCCGCTACAGAGGGCATGCGCCAGCAGCAACAACAGCAGGGAGAGGGTGGTGAACAAGGTGGTGAACAACAGCAGTCCATTGCCAACCTGCTCGACACGCAAAAGGATATCATCAGCGCCACGTGGAATCTCAAGCGCCGCGACAGCGACGACGAAAAACTGGCCGAGGACATCCAAGTCGTGCTCGACTCGCAGGGCGAGTTACTTGGCCTGCTCGAGCAGGCGTCGGCTTTGCTCCAGGACTCCGAGTCCGGTGGCCAGGCGTATCAGGCCAACGAGGCGATGGAGGCCGCGGCAGACAGTCTCGCCAAGGCGAAAGACGCCAGCGGCGAAGCGGTTGGCCAAGCGCTCTCCGACGCGATCATCGACGAGCAGACCGCCCTGCAGCATTTGCAGCAACTGCGCGAGAACGAGTTCCGCGTGTCCCGCCAGCAAGCCCGTCAACAGCGCCAGCAGCAACAGGGCCGCGGCAACAGCAATCGCGCCCAGCGCCAGCTTGACCAGCTCGAGATGCAGGACACGCGCAACAACTACGAGTTGGAGAGCCAGGCTGAGCGCCAGCAGCAACAGGCCCAGCAGCAGGGCGAGCGTGCCGAGCAACGGCAGACCCTGAACCGCCTCAAGGAACTCGCCCGGCGGCAGTCGGACCTGAACAAGCGGCTGCAGGAACTGCAGATCGCGCTGCTTGATGCCGAGGATGAGGCCGAGCGCGAACGCATCGAGCGCGAACTCAAGCGCCTGCAGGATGAGCAGCGCAACCTCATCGACGATCTCGACGAAGTTCAGCAGAGGATGGATAGCAGCCAGAATGACGAGCTTGCCGAGTCGCGTCAGCAACTCGAGGAGGCCCGCGAGCAGATGGAGGAGAGCGCCCGCAACCTCGAGCAGCAGCAGCTTTCGCAGGCTGCCAACTCCGGCTCGCGTGCCAGTCGAAACCTCGACGAGGTCAGGGAGGATTACAAGGAACAGACCGCCAACGAATTCGCCGATGCCATGCGTGAGATGCGCCAGGACGCGCGCGAGCTCGACAGCAATCAAAACGAATTGAACAAGGCGATCGAGGAGGATCGGCAGAAAACATTCCGCTCCCTGAGCGATGAGGGCGACCTCAAGGAGGCGCTCGACATGGCCGAGTCGCAGAAGGGGCAGCTCGATGAGTTGCTGCAGCAAATGGAGCAGGTCTCCCGCGAGGCCGAGGACTCGGAGAAGCTGCTATCACAGGAGCTCGAAGATGGCGTTCGTCGTGCCCGGCAGGAGAACATGGAGGAGTCGCTCGACCAGTTGTCGCTG
>CAJWPV010000187.1 GCA_913045395.1 uncultured Verrucomicrobiota bacterium
CCATTTATCGGGCTGCCTTCTAGATTGGCTTTTCCTTCGGGCGCCTGGCTGGTTCAATCGCTGCGTGACGAGGGACGAGATTCTTCAACTCTTCAGGGACTCCGGCGCATTGCTGGAGGGTCATTTCATTTTGCGCAGCGGCCTGCGCAGCCGCCAGTTTTTTCAATGCGCCAAGGCACTACAGGATATGCCAAGCGTCGAGCGGCTTGGTGCGGCGCTGGCGGAAAAACTCCGCGGCTACGAGTCGGTCACGGTGCTGGCTCCAGCGATGGGAGGACTCGTGATCGGGCAGGAAGTGGCACGGCAACTGGGTGCGCGCTTCATCTTTGTTGAAAAAGAGGAGGGGAATCTGGTGCTCCGGCGTGGCTTCAAGATCGAGCCGGGCGAAAAGCTGATCATTGTCGAGGACGTGGTGACCAAGGGCGGGCGCGTGACCGAAACAATTGCCATTGCCAGGGAACATCAGGCACAGGTCTGTGCCGTCGGCGTGGTTGTCGATCGCTCGAACGGAGCGGTCGATGTCGGAGTGCCGATGGAGTGCTTGCTCCCGATGGACGTCGAGACGTTTGACTCCGACAACCTGCCGGAGGATCTCCTAGGCATCCCTGCGACCAAGCCGGGGAGTTAGTTTTCTTTTTCTAATTCTTTAACTCGCAAAACGTCGGTTTGGCACTGGGTGCTCAAGCCGGTGAAAAACGACTGACGGATGTTTTTAAATCAAGCTGGATTCAGCAACGTTGGACGTGCGACTGAGACGCCGACGAACATGGTGCTCGAAGCCAGGATTTAGTCTGTCAGGTCGAGGCAGATGAGGTTACCTCCCTTTTTCTTGATGCCGTCGCGGACGAACAGCCAGCCGTCGACGTAGGCCGGCATGCACCAGTTGATACCGCAGGCCTGGGTGCGGCCGAGTTCGTTGAAACCTTTTGGCGAAGCTTCGAACAGGCACAGTTCCCCGCCGCTGGTCAGCGCCAGGATATTTTGCCCCATCACGATGAGCGTTGCCATGGCCCGCTTGGGATCGGGGAAAAACAGGGTGTCATCGGACCATGCTGATTTTCCTGTGGAAATGTCGACGCACACCAGCTTAGCGGGATCGCCAATGCCGAAATAGTGGCCGTTGACCCGGACGCCGTGGGAGATATTCGGCTGAGCCTCGATATTTTTCCAGAGCTGCTTGGATTCTAAATTCTCACCGTCACGGGATATCCGAATACCAATTAGTCCGACTTGGTGTGAACCGACAACCACCGTGTCGCCATGAACAATCGGCGCGGCAACATGCCTCCCATAATCCGTCGTCAGCGGTACCTTCCAAAGTTCCTCGCCGTTACGAACGTCCACCCCTACTGCGCCTTCCACAAAAAAACAGACGAACTGCTGCCGACCGGCAAGCGTCGCGGGAATAGGCGGCGCGTAGCCGGACTGATAGTCGAGAGCGCTCCAGATGGTTTTGCCGGTGTCTTTGTCAATGCAGACGATCCCGGCGCCTTTTCCTCCAACGGTGATATAAATTGCGTTTCCGATTACCAGAGGCGCGCAGGTGAAGCCATGCCGCTTGGCGCCGGGTACACGCCCTTTTTCGCCAATGAACCTCATCCCAAGTTGGGCGTAATCGATTTCCCATGACAATTTGCCGTCTTTGGCATTCAGGCAATGGAGTGTGCCGCGGCTGCATTGTGCAAATACCTGGCCTCCTTCAACTACCGGGGTGCAGCGCGGGCCACGCGGGCCTTGGCCATCCTCAAAAACAGGTGCCAGGCTTGTGGACCATTTCTTCGAGCCATCCGCGGCGGAGAGTGCGACCATGGTTTCCTTCCCGCCGCGATTTTCGAAATGGAATACAGTGCCGTCGGCGACGACCGGCGACGACAGTCCTTCGCCCGATTTGATCTTCCAAACGACTCTCGGCTGACTCGGCAATTGGGTCAGGGCCAAGCCCTTGGCTGGCAGGACGCCGTTGCGGGTTGGGCCGCGCCATTGCCGCCAATCGACTGCCTCGGCCAGGGCCGCTTGGCCAAGCAGGGCGACGATTAGCATGATTCGAAATTGCATATCGGTGAATTCAGTCTTTCAGCGGCGGTGCGTCAAGCGATAACGTCCTCCCGGCCGCTCGGCCAAGCGCGATGGATCGGGGAAAACTCAACAGCAACCTGCTACTGCTTACAACCAGCATCATCTGGGGCTTCGGTTTTGTGGCGCAGGAAATGGGCTCGGATCACCTTGGCCCAAACGCCTTCAACGGCACTCGGTACTCGGTGGGCGCTGTCTGCCTGCTGGCCATTCTGCTGTTGTGGCATCGTGGCAGGGCAATGGACGGTTTCCGATCCCGTGATTGGGTGAAGGCCAGTCTCAGCGCCGGGCTGTTTCTGTTTTTCGGCTCACTGCTTCAACAGGCTGGAATTGGCGATGAGTCAACCGGGCCGGGCAAAGCGGGATTCATCACCGGGCTATATGTGGTGATTGTGCCGTTACTGGGGTTGGGTTTGGGGCATCGGACAAATACACAAATGTGGGCCGGTGTGGCACTGGCGACGGTGGGGCTGTGGTTGTTAAGTTTCAATCTGGACAACGAACAGCGGGCGATCAGGCGTGGTGATTTACTGGTGTTCTTCGGGGCATTTTGCTGGGCAGCGCATGTACTGGTGATCGATCGATTCACCAACCGGGTGTCGTCGCTGCACTTGGCGCTTGGCCAAGTGACGGTGTGTGCTGGGGCAAGCTGGGTCGCGTCGGCGTTGGCCGAGCCGATGGAGTTGGCCGGTTTTCGTGCGGCGTTTCTGCCCGCACTCTACCTTGGCTCGATGTCGATCGCCGTCGCCTTCACGATGCAGATCATCGGCCAGCGCAAGGCACACCCGACCCATGCATCGATCATTTTCGCGATGGAGGCGGTGGTGGGCGTTTTTGCCGGCTGGCTGATTCTGCACGAGCAGTTGACACAGCGGGAACTGGCCGGTTGCCTACTGATGTTCTGCGGGATGGTGCTGTCGCAGTTGCCGGTTCACTTAATCCGCCTCGGCCTTACAAGCCGGGCGAACGACAAGCCACCAGCCTGAGTTCAGGAATCGCTCGCCAACAGCTCATCCTTCACCAGCGCCCTGGCCTCCTCGAGCGGCTCGGCGCTGACGGCGATGGCGCCCCAGTCGCCGTGATGCTGGACGATCCGCATGCTGTGCACCTGCAGGTTGGCGTCCCGGAAGCGCTTTGCCAGGTGGGCGATGGCGCCGGGCTCGTCTTTCACGCGGACGATCAGCGCGTCCTCGGTGATGGCATTCCAACCAGCGTTGTGTAGGACGCGCAGGGCGCGGTCGTACTGGTCCACCTTGAGCATTACCACACCCGTGTCGTCGATTTTCTTGGCGTCGAGCGAATCGATGTTGATGTCGTTGCTGCCGAGTGCCGAGGTAATGTCGGCGGTGAGTCCGTTGTAATCCTTGGTGACGATGGTGATCTGGTTCATGATGAGTGTGGGGTAGCGCCAGTGCACTGGCAGCCTCCACGGCAAGCTGTCATTTGTCGAGTATTGTTCGATAAATCCCTTTGCCTCGCTGCGATTGCGGATTTAGGTTCTGTGCGTGATCGGTTTGACTCGCAGGCTGTTTTTGCTTCTATCGCTTGGCCTGCTGGCGACGGTTTTTTCCGGCTTAGCCAAGGGGCTTGAGTGGCAGGAGAAAGCTGGGCATCGCCTGGCCAGGCTCATGCTGCCGGAGCATGGGCGGGTCGGCTTCACGCAGCTCCCCAATGCCGCGCATGGCTTTCAGTTCACCAACCAGGTCTCCAAGGTGGCCTTGGCCAAGCGTTCCAACCTGACGAACGGCTCGGGCGTGGCACTGGGCGACGCCAACGGTGACGGGCTGTGCGATATCTACTTTTGCAGGCTCGAGGGAGGTAACGAGCTTTACCTGAACCGGGGCGGCTGGCGATTTGAAGTCGCGCCCAAGGCCAACGGCGCAGCGTTTGCCGGACACCGGACGCGCGGCGCGGCGTTTGCCGACGTGAATGGCGACGGCTCACTCGACCTTCTCCTCACCACGTTTCGCAAGGGCACACTCTGCCTGCTGAATGACGGCAAGGGGCAGTTTACCGACGTCACGGCCAAGGCCGGCTTGGAGAGCCGCACATCCGGCATGACGCTAGCGCTTGGCGACGTGGATCGCGACGGCGATCTTGACCTGTACGTGGCCAACTTCGGCGAGCTGGCGCTGCTGCGCGATGGCGGGTCGTTCGCGGTGCGGCAAGTGGGCGGCAAGTCGGTGGTGACCGGCCAACACGCCAAGCGGCTGAAGATCATTAACGGGAGGCTGATCGAGTTTGGCGAGACGGATGCCTTTTATCTCA
>CAJWPV010000188.1 GCA_913045395.1 uncultured Verrucomicrobiota bacterium
CCCATGAAAAAAATCGACGCAATCATCAAGCCCTTCAAGCTTGAGGACGTCAAGGAGGCACTCGCCGCCGTTGGCGTTGAAGGGATGACCGTTACCGAGGTGAAAGGATTTGGCCGCCAAAAGGGCCATACTGAGATTTACCGGGGCAGCGAGTACACCGTCGATTTTCTCCCCAAGATAAAGCTTGAGATAGTGTTGGACGACGAACGCGTGCAGAACGCGATCGACGCCATCATCAAGAGCGCCAAGACCGACAAGATTGGTGATGGAAAAGTCTTTGTTAGTGCGGTCGAGGGCGTGACCCGAATTCGAACCGGGGAGACCGGAGTCGAAGCGATTTAAGGGCGTTCAAGCGCCACTCGCCTTCGTTTACTTTTTTCAACTACTACACAGTGGTGATCGAAACGGAGATGGCGGCGCGGCAACCCTTGAAACATTAAATGATTGTGCGAGTGATGTTTAAGTAAAAATCAGGCTGTGAACAAGGTGTGGACAAAAGTTAATAGCTTCCGCTGGATTAGATGCTGCGGTGATAATACTTTGCCCCCGCCTTGCGCGATTTGCCCGCGCCACGAGGTAGTGCACAGCCAAAACAAACGACCCGCCTGTTGGCATAACCCAACCAACTGACAATTATAGGTTTATGATTTATTATCTACCGTTTTATGATGCCAAGCAAGGGAGTCCTTCTTGGCACGGTCTATCCCGTCTTCAGCAATCAAATGCCAAACACAAGGGCACGGTCCCAAGGGCGCGATGGTAGTGAGTGAATAAAAACTGAAATAATCCAGCTATCAAACCCCCGATGACCGACAATTTTGAAAAAACATGGATGCAGGCAAGCGAAACCTTGCGCACCATGGTGAACCCGGATCTCTTCAATCTGTGGTTTGATCCCATCCAACCCAGCTCTATCAACGAGGAAACGGCTGTTCTGATCGTTCCGAATGAGTTTTGCGCGGTCTGGCTCAAGGACAATTATCTGGAACTGCTTCAGGATGTGCTGGCCCATATCACTGGGAAAAAGCTGAGTGTCCAGTTGGAGATAAACAAAAATATCCCGGACGAAGTTCCCACCCAAACAAGGGATATCGCCAGAAACGCAGTCGCTGCCGATCCACAACCTGCCAAGCGGACAACATCAACCCAATCCCGCGCTTCTTCAGAAAAGCTGTTCAACCCGAAAAACACCTTTTCCACCTTCGTGGTTGGGGACAACAACAACTTTGCGCACGCGGCGGCCCTAGCCGTAGCCCAGTCGCCGGGGCGCTCGTACAACCCGCTGTTCCTTTACGGCGGAGTGGGGCTGGGCAAAACACACCTGCTACACGCCATCGGCCACAATGTGCTCAAGGAAAACTCGAAGCTGAAGGTTTCCTATCTTTCGTCGGAAAAATTCACCAACAAGTATATCGACGCGATCCAAAACAATGAACTGGCCAAGTTCCGTCGCACCTACCGCAAAACCGATGTCCTGCTGATTGATGACATCCAGTTTCTCTCCGGCAAGGAACGCATTCAGGAGGAGTTCTTTCACACGTTCAACGCCCTGCACGAGGCCCACAAACAGATCGTGATGACCTGCGACCGACCGGCTAATGAAATCAAGAACCTCGAGAAACGCCTGGTTTCACGGTTCGAATGGGGCTTGGTCACCGACATGCAGCCGCCCGATTTCGAGACGCGCCTGGCCATTTTACGCAAAAAGGCCGTCTCGCTAGGCGTCGAGATGCCTGACGAGGTCGTCAGTTTCCTGGCCAAGCGGATTCGCACCAACATACGCCGCCTCGAGGGCGCGCTGATACGGGTGTCCTCCTACCAATCCCTCACCGGAAAACCGGTCACTCCCAATACCGTTGAGGGCCTGCTCAAGGACGTACTGCACGAGGAGGGGCGCACGGTGGTTTCGATCGAAAACATCCAAAAACGCGTGGCGGAGCATTACGACATCCGATTTGCCGACATGACCAGCCGGCGCCGGCCGGAGAATATCGCCTTTCCGCGCCAAATCGCCATGTACCTAGCCCGTGAGATGACCGGTAAATCGCTTAACTCCATCGGCGAAGCGTTTGGCGGACGTGACCACGGTACCGTGCTTCATGCATGCCGCCTGGTACGCGACCGAATGGAGCAGCAAACCGACGTTCGACAGGCGGTGCGCTATCTCGAAGGCCAGATTGGCCGCTAATCCGCAGCCGCTTGGCCAAGCGGTATACTGAAAAAAGCCGCCGAGCGGGCCATGATATCCGGCGGGACACCCAGTGCCTCTTTTAGCGCCACGTCACGATCCCACGGATTTCCGATTGCACTGATCGACTGCATCTGTTTGCGCGTCAGGTTCAGCGGATAAACCCACGGCGACACCGCCATAGTGTTGATGAGCGGAAAATCCGAGCCGTAAAGCAGCCGCCCCTCAAGCCGCTCCTCAGTGATCGCCTGTCGCAGGTATCCCAGTTTGTTAACCTGTGTCATGCTCGAGATGTCCGTGTAAAGATTCGGATAGTCGTCGAGCATTCCGATGAGCCGGTCGATATCCTCCTGTCCCTCGTTCTCACCGGTTGACGCCGCGTGGGCGACGATCAGCTTCACCCCGAGCGACAGTGGCAGCTTCAACCGCACCGGGTCGGCGAGTTCATCCTGCGCGTGCGTGAACGAGCGCTCTTGCCCTGCGTGGGTGAGCAACGGCAAATCCAGCGCCACCATTTTCCGATAGAACGGCTCGAGCGCCGGGTCGGCGGGATCGATAAACTGGACCGATGGTAGCCATTTTACCAGCAGCGCGCCGTTGTCCCTCGCCCACTGCAACCGTTCGAGCGCGTCTGGCCGGTGGGGGTTGATGCTCGCTCCAAAATACAGGTTCGGGTACTTGGCCGCCTCGGCGGCGACAAACTCGTTCGGGATATAAAACTCCGTCCGCGCATGGTCGAGTCGGCCGTTGGCATCCATCACGCCATCCATCGCAAGGACGATCGCCGCGCCCACCCGTTTACTCTCATCAATCCCTTTGGCTAAGCGCTCCATTAACAGTTGATCCCCCTGCTCCTGCGCCTCGGCCAGGGTCACGCCGAAGGCTTTCATGTAAATGTTGAACCGGAAGTTGTTGCGCAACTCCCTGGAAACAAAACAGCCGCTACCACCCGCGCCGATACCAGCCACGTGGCAGTGCATGTCGAGGATCATCCCGTCATGCGGCTTGGCCAACGGCAGGTACGGCCCAGAGAAAAACGCCTCACGCAGCCCCAGCAACAGCAATATGCACAGCCCCAACCACTTGGCCAGGCGCACACCCCAACGCCGCCATCGCCCGCGTGCGGGTCGGGGCTCGTCCGGTTTTGTGTTCGTGTCCATCCCTTAATCAAAACTTGAGTTGCACCTCGGCCAAGCGCACCATCGGGGTATGTCAGAAATAGCGGAGTTCCTCCATCACGGTGCAGAGCAGATTACACCAAAAATCCTGAAAGGAATCCACAAAAAACTCCCCTCGCTCAAGCTGGAGTTTGCCGAAATCAACGCGCCAAAGTACCCCCACTTGGCCGAACAACTCGAGTTTTTGACGGGAGTAGTCGAGGATCACGTCGAGGGAGCTGACGACAAACTGCCGCTGGTGGCCGTGGCCGAGGCAGCCTACGCGCTGGTTTACGCGCACAGACAGCTTGGCCTCATCCCGAATCATCTGCCGCACATTGGCCACGCCGACGAGTCATCGATTGTCCGGGCTATCCTGATAGAGAATGAACGTGTGCTCTCCGAATACGCCGAGCGGCATGACATCGACTGGGTCACCGTCAAGCCGTGATGTGAGACCCTCGAGAGCCGCCGTCAATTCCCGGGCGCACCCGGCATGATCCATGAGCGGTGAGCGCTGAAGTCTCCTTCGCAGGTTGTCACCCAGCTTGGCCAAACGCTCCGACGCCTTAAACCAGCTAGCCGCCCTGGCCACCAACGCCTTCCGGTACGGCTGAGTTCACGCTGGAGATTGCCAGCCGGATGTGAGCGCGAACCAGCGACGGGTCGAGCTGCGCCGCTCGCTGCAAATGGCCAAGCGCCTACGCCGGTTGCCCGCCCTCGGCCAGGGCGGTGCCGAGCGGCAGTTGGGCGTTGGTATCGTCGGGCGTCGGGTGCCGATTCGACACCGATTCGGAAGTTTCATCCCCGCTGCTCACTGTCAAAGCTGTGTTTTGCGGGCAATCTTCCAGATGCGCTTGTTGCTCCGGACGTAAAGGGCGCCGTTCGAAATGGCCGGCGAACACTGGATCATCTCGCCCAATTCCATCTCGCCGGCGATGCGCCCCTCCGGCGTCGACAGATCCACTACCTGCACCGTTCCCTTCTCGTT
>CAJWPV010000189.1 GCA_913045395.1 uncultured Verrucomicrobiota bacterium
CTCATCGACTGGAGACCGGAGGACATCTCGGCCTTCAGCGAGGTGTCCGTCCTGCGGTTGAAGAGCGGCAACCTGCTGGCTGCGCTTCGCCACAGGCGACCGGTTGCCAGGAGCGGGGCAGCGCCCCGGGGTCATCGGGGTCACGCCCTGGCAAGAACCATGGTCACGGTATCTGGTGACGACGGGAAGACATGGTCCACTCCCCGACCGTTGACGAACACGGGCGAGGTTCACGGTAATCTTCTTCAACTGAAGGATGGCCGGATCATGGCCAGCTATGTGAATTATCATCAACCCTTTGGTGTCTGTGTGGTTCTCAGTCACGATGAAGGCAAAACCTGGAACACTGATCGCCGGGTTCAACTGTCCTTTTCTGCCGTGACCGCCACCGGGAACAATGGTTGGCCGGTGTCCCTGGAACTTGGCAACGACAGGTTCCTGACCTGCTTCGCAAACAACGCCTATCCCTACGACGATCCGCCAACCGTTACCTGCGAGACCGTGCAATGGAAACTTCCACCAAGCATGCAGCCAACTCAACTTCGATCCAAGCAATGAGCGCCGTGTCTGAACTGGCGGCTGATTATACAAGAGGCAAAGCCACTTTGTGGGCCTCACTTGTTCTACTTTTGTTTTCAGCATTGTCAGATGCCAAGTCCGGGGAAACAGCAGCGAAAGGGGGTACGTTCGATAACGCCCTGTTAACCTGGCGGCCGACCCGCCCAAAGCTCGTCTATGATAACCGGAATGGAGGAGCGGCTGCCTGTATCATCAGGCAGAAGGATGGAACCCTCCTGGCCTCCGTGAGTTCAGTGCCGGGGGACAAGTCCACCGAGGTTGTTTTCATTGAATCCACCGACGGCGGGAGAAATTGGGACCGAACATTCACGGCCATGGTCCCGGCGCCTCACCTGGTGGCATCCGACATTGCCATGGGACTGATGAACGATGGCCGAATCGTGATGATCTGCACCCAGAGCCTTGGCGAGAATCTGGGTGGTGGCGAGAACAGAAGCGGTAAGCCATTTCCAAAACTCAGGCGTTTTATCGGCAGGCTGCCGGATGGCAGAAAGTATCAGGCTTACGAGAACTACCGGATTTACACTGCGATAAACCTGGCTTACAGCGAGGATCGCGGCAGAACCTGGACGGTCGGGCCGGAAGTGGAGTATGCCCCCGTGCTGGGTGCGTGGACCTGGACGGGCGGCAGGCCCGCCCAGTTGGCGGACGGCACATTGGTGATCCCTGTCAGCGGCTACATGTCGCCGGATGACGTGGACGGCATCCGGCAATCGTGCGGCGTGCTCAGGAACAGTGGTGATGGAGGGGGCTGGAGTTTTACCCTGGTGGCCAGGTCCGACAAAAACAAGGGATTGGTTTTCTCAGAACCTGCGATGGCGCGACTCGAGGATGGACGCCTCGTGTTTATGATTCGGGCCCAGAACAGGATTCGCGAACCGCAGGGAGTCCCCGACGAAGAACAACGGGGCCTTTACCACTCTATCAGCGATGATGGTGGAATAACGTGGTCTCGTCCCGTCAGGGTTCAGCCCGGGACGCACTGCTCCATTGTGCAACTGGGAGACGGCAGACTGCTTTGCGGTTGGCACCGGCCCGTGAGGTATGCTGTCAGTCCGGATGCCGGCAGGAACTGGACCAGGCCTGAACCGTGGTTCATCGGGGCTGACAGTCATCAGGGAACCTACACCAATGTCGAGTATGTTGACGAGGAAACCGCGGTGGCCATTATTCGGGATGAAAAACGAACCAACCGGCTTTGGGCCTGCCGATTGCTGGCAGTGGTCGAAATTCCCGAGATCGAAGGCCAATCATTGGGCAGTCAGTGGAGGTTTGCCTCCGACCCGAAAAACCTCGGGCTGAAGGAGAAATGGTTCCGCCCCGGGCATGACGATTCATCCTGGAGACTGGCTGACCTTGAAGGAGGCTGGAACGACGACGGTTACCCTGACTATCTGGGATATGGGTGGTACCGAAAAAGTTTTAGGGTGCCTCAAAATCTGGCCAAGGCCGAGGCCCTGCATTTTTTGTTTCAGGCGGTGGACGAAGAGGCTGAAATATGGCTGAACGGCCGTAAGGTGTTCGAGCATACGTGTGCCGCCACCGGACTCTCCCCGGAGGAACTCTGGACCAAGCCGTTCAGCTTCAAGGTGGGCAGTGCCCTGGATCGCTCGGGAGATAATGTCCTGGCCATCCGGGTTTATAACCGGGCCGGCATGGGAGGCATCTGGAAACCGGTGCACTTGGTTAACAACAAGGATGCCCTGAATACCTCCACCCTGACCACAGCGATACAGCATGCAAACCCCATTGATTAATTTCTGGCTTTCCTCCGTTTGCCAATCCACGAGTGCTCGGCAATGAACCAAATGAAT
Source organism: uncultured Verrucomicrobiota bacterium (assembly GCA_913045395.1). Taxonomy (GTDB): domain Bacteria; phylum Verrucomicrobiota; class Verrucomicrobiia; order Limisphaerales; family UBA1096; genus UBA1096. The sequence continues at coordinate 2,394 of CAJWPV010000189.1, forward strand.
GACTTGGACTCACTAAAGCCCGGAGGAGATGGGCGTCGTCGGTGGGGTGATGGCGTGCCGATCGTAGCCGATCCATTGCGCCTTCCAGTCGCCGGCGCCGAGCAGGCCCATCGACCACTTGGCCGGAAGTGCTTGGTCAAGCGCAGGCTCACTTGCCGCCAATGGCGTAGAGGACTTCCCGGCGCTCGCCGTCCTTGAACGCGACGCGAAGGTAGAGCCGCTCGCCGCTGACGACCGGCGAGGCGTACACCTCGTCGCCAAGCTGGTTGGTGGCGATTGGCTTAAACTCCTTCGGGTTCGCCTCAAAGACAAATGTTTTGCCATCACGGTTGGTTCCGTAAATGCGGTTTCCGACCATTACCGGTGAGGTAAAGAACGCGCCCCCGAGACGTTCCTTCCATTGCGGCTTGCCGGTTTTGGCATCCCAGCAGATCGCAAAGCCGGCGTCCATCGTCACGTAGAGAAACCCGTCGCGTATCAGCATCGACGGCACATAAACGCGGGCGGTGTTTTGCCAAGCCACCTTGCCTGAGCCGTCGGCCACGATGGCTGCCGTGTGGTTCTTTGGCCAACCGCCGCTGACGAAGATGTGCGTTCCATCGGTGATCAGTGTCGACACACACTCCTGAGTTGAGCCCGGCACTTCCCATAATTTTTTGCCAGTCAACGGGTCGAGGCTCGTGATCAGTTCGCAGCCGCAAAAAACCATCTGCAGTCTGCCCGCCGCCTCGACCACGATCGGCGTGGTGTAGTTCGGAATCTTTGGGCGCTCCTGCCGCCAGATTTCTCGCCCCGTTTTTTTGTCCAACCCACAAATGGTGCCGCCGATTTTCGTGTCGGCCTTCACTACAACAATGTCGCGATACACCATCGGCGAACTGCCGTAGCCTTGGTGCACCCTGTATTTGCCGATCGGTTTCTGCCAAAGAATTTTGCCGTCGAGGCCCAGCGCCGTAGCGTATGCCTGATTCCCGATCACAAAGTTTACAAACAGTCGCTCGCCGTCGTGTACCACCGCTGTCCCGGCATGCGAGGCGTTTTTGTTCAGCCCGATCGCAAACTGCCCCTCGTGCACCTTGGTTTGCCAAATGACCTTGCCGTTGGCCTTGTCGATGCAGAGCACGGCCTGAAACATTTCATCCTCATCCGCCGTCGCGAGATATATGCGCTCGCCCACCACTGTCGGCGTGCTGTGTCCGCGGCCCGGGATGGGCGTTTTCCAGACAATGTTCTTTGTCTCACTCCACTTCGTTGGCAACCCATCGACGAACAGCGCTTGGCCATCGGAGGTGAGTCCGCGCCAGTTCGGCCAATCCGTTGGAGCAAATTTCGACTCAGCAGCCAAGCCCTCGGCCAATCCAATTAACAAAAAGGGTAGAGTGAGTTTGTGCATGGTTATATTTATTTGCCGGGCCAACAGCCTTGCCGAATTGCCCCGCATGGACAAGGTGAATCAGCGCTTTGGCCAGGCTGTTACTGGCGGAGCCAGCGGGTTGCTTGGGCGACGCTCCACTGGTATTTGCGGGCGTGCTCGCGGATGAGGAAGGGGAGGTTCCATTCGCCGTCCAGCGTGAAGGCGGGAGCCAGAATCCCACGGAGGGTGTCGAGGGTTTGCTGCGCTTGGCCAAGGCGCTTGCGGCCGCCGAGCCACTCGGCCTTGGGCGTGTACTCCTCGAGCCAGGTGCAGGGGGAGGCGATGATGAGTTGGCCCCCGGCGGCAACAAGGCCGGGGAGTTGTTCGAGGGACTTGACTGGGCAGGGCAGGCGGTCGATCAGGTTGGCCATCAGCACGACGTCGAATTGGCCAAGGCCGTCCCGCAGAAACGTGGCGTCACCCTGCTCGAAACTCACGCGAGTGCGGTCAATGCGGCTTGGCACCTCGGCGACGGCCGCTTGGCCAAGCTCGCCCTCGA
>CAJWPV010000190.1 GCA_913045395.1 uncultured Verrucomicrobiota bacterium
TGTGTCTGGCCAACGGGACGATCTTTCAGGTAAAAACTCCGGCAGTAGAGGTAGAGTGCGACGGTCGAGTCGAGGTGATTGCTATCGAGCGTCTTATTCTCGACGATGCGGTCGTAGCGTTTCTTGATCCAGTTATCGAGCCGGCCAAGCGCCTTGACCGCCTGGTTGACCGGCACGTCCTTGACGCCGAGATGGCGCAGACGCGCAAAGCCGGTGGTGATATACAAGGTAATGTAATCACTGGTGCGGCCGCCGGAGAACCATGGCCAACCGCCGTCATCGTTTTGAGCGCGGCCAAGTTGCTCAAGCAGGCGCTTAGTCTCGGAGTCGAGACGGTTTTTGTCGAACAGAATGCCGACGTTGCGGCGTGCCTGGCTTTCGTCCTTGGCCTCGCGTACCCACGGCGTCTCGAGCAGCAACAGGCTTTTGAGTTCCTCGTTTTTTTTCAATGGACTGTCGAGGGCATCGGTGTTTTTCCAGAGATCAAACACGCGGCGGATTCGCGGGTCGGACTTGGCGATGTGACTGGCAAGCGTGTTGGCATAAAGCCTGTTAAACGTCTGCTCGGTGCACTCGTGCGGATACTCCATCAGGTACGGCAACGCGAGGACCGCGTACCACGCGGGGTTGGAGGTCACCTGCACGGTGAGCGATTGGTGTTGCAGCGTGTCGGATTTGTCGGACTCGACCAACTTGTCGAACCGGAATTTCTTTGTGCCCTTGTCACGAATTGGCAAGGGCAGCGACTCGGTGACGAGGAGGCGCCGCGAGAGCACCGGCAGATAATTTTCCTCGCCGTCCGCCTGGTCGCCGGCAGAGGCGCTCACTTGATACACCAGCGTCGGCGCGCCGTCCGGCACGGTGAGTCGCCACGAGAAGCTGCGCGACTCGCCGCTGGGGATGGTGAACGACTGCTCGGGTGTCGTGTTGCCGAGCAATTCGTTTGCGGGCTCCTCGGTTTCGGCGTTCTGTAAATTTAAACGAACAGCTCCGACGCGTTCTGTTTCGCCGCTGTTGATGACGCGCGTGGTGAACTCCAACGCATCACCCTCACGCAGGAAACGTGGGGCATTTGGCCGCACCATCAGATCGAGCGATGTCACCGCCTTGCCGTCGATGAAACCGGAGCGCGTCTTGGTGTCGTGCGCAAATGCCATCAGTTTCCACTCGGTGAGCGCCTCTGGCATGGTGAAACTCAACTTCACCTCACCGGCTTCACTTGAGATCAGGTGCGGCAAAAAAAAGGCAGTCTCGTTGAGGTTTTTGCGGATCGGCACAACGGCGGGATCAGGCTGAGGGGTGCCAACGTCATATTTCCCCGCTTGATCCAATTCTCCACCCACACCGCCACCAGTAGAAGCTTCTCTCCGACGTTCAACCGTGGCCATATCGTCTTCAGCAACCGGGGCACCGGGGGCACTGTAGAAGGCGGTACTACGTTTCATTCCCAATCGGGCACCTTTGGCAAGTATTTGATTGGAGTACCACCGAATGATCTCGGGCGGGAATGCCCAGTAGCGGTATCCTGGGATTGACACGGTTGTTCGTTTCCAGCCGCCCAGCAACGCTCTGAGTCCCTGTGGGTTGTTTGTGAAACTGAACCGGGCGGTCGTGTAGTCGAAGTGATAGATGCTGAACTGCTGCTGCCAATGGTGTGGGGCAAAGGCGTCGAGCGAGGCGTCGTACAGGGTGGCGACCATCTCGGCCACAGCTTTCTCGGCGTCCGGTCCGGTGATGGTGGCGGTCCAGGTTTCCTCTTGCCCGGGACGCAATTTGGAGACGAAGCGCTCCCACTTCACCTTGAGTTTCATGTTCGACCACGGTACATTAATACGTTGGGTCTGTTGCAGCATTCGATTCTCTCGGACCTGTGTCACGTGCACGGTGAAACCGCCGCGCATCTCCTCGGTGACCGGAACCTCGAGCAGTCGCTGGGTGAGGGCGGGTTTTGTCCAGAACCGTTGAACGATCTTGTGCTGATGCTCGACCTCGATACAGGCGCGGCCAATGTCGTAGCCGGTTCCCCAAAACAGCCGCAGCGTTTCTCCCGGTTCGAGCGATTGTTTCTCGGACATGACAATTTGAGGCAGCCGGATGGTCAAATGTTGAGCAGCGGGATCCACCACCCGCAATGGGAGAATTGCCTTTACCGGCTTGCCCAGGCGATCACTCGTTTCAAAGATGGCCCGATACACACCCACCGCCAGCTTGGCTTCAACCTTGGCCTGGCCTTTGGTGTTGGTCTCGACGTCGTGGGTGGAGATCGCCTGGCCAAGCGGCCACGTCTCTGTGTTGGCCCCATCAACCTCTGGTTCTTCGCCCATTGGCCAAGCGGAGCCACCGATCAGGCGTGACCGGTTGACCGTCTCCGGTTGCTCGAGAGCGTGAACCGTCAACTTGCCTTTGGCCGACTCCGGCACGCCGGCGAGTGACTGGGTCGTGATGTTCAACTCCACCGGCTTGGCCACCGTCTGCCAGGCGTCCGCTGTCATCGTTGCCTGTAGTGTGGTGTAGCCAACCGGCACATGGGTTGTGTCGCTTCGTGTCTCACCGCTGCCGTCGGTCACCTCGGCCACGATCTGATAATTAAACGTCGGCTCGCTCTCCTCCGGCACGGAGGCGTCTGGGATTGCGTCGAACTCAATCACGAACGAGCCATCCGGCTTGGTTTCGAATGTGCCATGGGCGATCTGTCGCTGCTGCGAATGGATCGGTCCGCCACCCCAGTAATGCCAACGCCACCAAACCGGCCAACGCGCTTGCCGTGTGACGTGAAACTTGCCCTTGGCCGAGCCGATCGGCGCGCCGGTGTAGTCGGCTGCCCTCCCGTTGAGTTGAACGGTCTCGCCGAGCTTGGGCGACTGCTCCGGCTTGCCTAGTTTGATGAGAAATTTCGGTCTCTTGTATTCCTCCACGCGAAAGTACACCTGGCCACGCGGCACCGCGGTGGTTGCAATCTGGAAGTTGCCGGTCAGGCGTCCCTTGGGCGCGGTAAAACTGCCGGAAAGGGAACCGTAGCCGTTGGTCTTCAGGTCCAGTCGCTCGACCTCCTCGCGGTTGGGATCGTGCAGAATCACGGTGATCTTCCTGTCGGGCATGAGGTTGTAGTCGTTCTTGCCCTGATGCCATGCCAGCGCAATGCCCTTGAATTGAATCGTCTGGCCGGGGCGATAAATCGCGCGGTCAGTGAAAAACATCACCGAATTCTTCGGCTCGGGCTGTTGCACGGTGCCGCCCCAGTAATTGTTTCGCCCTGTCGTGCCGACCTGCCGTTCGTTGTGTTGTGCGAGGATAAAACCCTGGTACTGGTTTCTGGCCCTTTGAATACTGAACATGCCCGATTCATCCGTGATGCCGTTTTTTTTCACGTATTTGCCTCGATTGCCCAGCAGCCAAACATCCACCTGGGCACCTGCAACTGGGTCACCGGAGTTGCCCTCCACGACGAATCCCTCCAAGCGATTTGCTCGCGAACGCACCACCAACGACAAGTCGCTGATCCACACGGTGGCGGTCTGGGTCTGATTGTTGTTTTCGCGGAACGAGGCATCCGCGCTGGAGATGAGAAAATAGAAACCAGGCTTCACGTCGTCGGGCACCGTGAACAATTCCGTGCGCTGCTTGTAGTCGGCGGTCGGGGGCAGGTCGTGCCGCCAGGACTTGACCGGTTCCATTTTGAGCAGCGCTTGTCGTTCCTCCCTGCTTGAAAGCCGAAAGTTTTTTTCACGGAGCTTGTTCCAATCGGCTGGCACGAGCCGGAAGTGCACCTCGGTGATGTTGCGGTAAGCGACTGACAATTCCGGCCAGGGTGCATTCCATATCGACTCGGCCTGAGTGTTAATCGACTTTTGCTCAATCTGTGCGACGAGGTTGTGGCAATGTTTCCCGCCACGGGAGTCGGGGAACGCATCGCGCCCGACGATCGCCACCAGGCGGGCCTTCACGAAGTCGCCGTCGCCGTGCAGTGTCTGCGCCCAGTGATAGCGCGCCCAGGCCGAGAGCGGTCCCGGTTCGCGTTCGGCGAGCGCCTGCATCACCTCAATGAACCGATCGTTTGCGCCGTCGCCGGTGGCGATGCGTTTGCCATGCAGCAGTCGCAAAATGTCGGTGTCGTTGAGCGCCGACGAGTCGGCGTCGTCCAGGTGAAACCGCAGCACGTCCTGATACAATCGAACGGCCTTGAACTGGGGCGACTCGGTGTCGGTCGTCTGCGGTTGCCAGGCGAGAAACTTGTCCAGCGGTCCAAGCAGCGGGTCGTCCACCTTGACTTCGAAGGCGTCCTCCGGCTTGGCCGCCGCG
>CAJWPV010000191.1 GCA_913045395.1 uncultured Verrucomicrobiota bacterium
ACCGGCGCGTTCGCATTCGCATGGGCTTTCGCGCGGTGGCCGGCCAAATGTCGTCAGAAAGCCACTGCCCTCCTTAATGCCCGAGTCGGGCAACTGCGCCGCGCGGGTACCTGGTGGCACGCCGGGCAGTTTCGACTGTGTCCCGGTGACCTGATAGATGGAGTCGTATAACGCTTCCGCCGGCAGGCGGCGGGCCATGGCGTGGGAATAGTTGATCTGGTCGTCGTCGTTCCACTGGTTGGCGACGATCGAGAGCTGATAGGTGCGCGACTGGCAGATGGTCCGGATGAGTTGACGCGTGTCATGTCCGCTGCTGATGAAGGTCTTGGTTAGCTTCTCAAGTAGTTCCGGGTTGGTCGGGGGGTTGCCGGCGCGGATGTCGTCGAGCGGCTCGATGATGCCGGTGCCGAGCAGATAGCCCCACATGCGGTTGACGAAGCTCTTGGCAAAGTATTGATTATCGGACGAGATAACCCAGCGCGCCAGTTGTTCGCGGCGGGTTGCTTTTTCGGGAACCTCGTACTTAACCTTGAAGGGAAACTTCGGCGGCGCCACCAGCCCGGTGGCCTCGTGCTTCACCTCGCCTTCGTTTTTATCATAGACCACCTCGTAGAGTGGTTTACTGCCTTCCACCGCAGTTCCACCGACGGTCTTCTTGCCGCTGACTGGATCCTTTTTCAGTCCGACTTGGGCAAAATAAGCTGCGGTCTCGTAGTACTGATCCTGTACCCAGCGCTCGAATGGGTGGTCATGGCATTTGTTACAGCTAAAACGCACGCCTAGGAAAAGGTGGGTAGTGTTCTCCATCGTGTCTTCGGGTGTCCTGTGAATCTTGTAGTAGGATGCTGGCGGATTTTCCTTGTTGGATCCCGAAGCAGTCAGGACCTGGTAGGCGAACTTGTCATAGGGCACGTTGTCCTTTACCTGTTGGCGAATCCAGCCGTGGAACGCCTTTGCGCCTTCCCCACCGAGGTATTTACTGTTGGACTGCAATAGGTCGGCCCATTTGTTGGTCCAGTGGTCAACGAAGGCGTCGTTGCCAATCAACCGGTCGATCAGCGAGTCGCGCTTCTCATGCGTCGGTCGCTTGTCAGCCAGGAATTGTCGCAGCTGATCCACCGTTGGAGGCAGGCCTGTCAGATCTAGATGGATGCGCCTGATGAACTCTGCGTCGGAACAGAGATCCGATGGCAGGGTCTTTGTGCGCTTGAGCTTGGCAGCCACGAGTTCGTCGATGAAATTGTTTTTGGGCGAATCCGCCCAAGTGAAGCCGGTGCGATCACCCATCACTGTGAGGGTGGTGGCGGCATAGGCGCCTTCGTAACGCGCCAGCACCGGCGATTCGCCGCGGCGTAGCGCAGTAATCAGGCCAGTTTTGTCAGACTCGGCGACATCAATCACACCGGCCTGGATGAATGCCTCGGCGGTGACGTCTGCTGTGTTGCCGTCCGGATAGATGGCGGTGACGCGGAACTGCTGCCTTCCGCCCTTCAACTGGATGATCGGGTTTTTGGGAAAAATATCAATGCGCGCCACCCGCTTTGATTTGCGGTCCAAATTGGCGCCATCAGCGATCCACTTATGAATGATCCGGTAGTACAAGCTGTCGCGAGGCGCGACGTCCTTACCCTCGTGCGGCACCGCCGAGGAGGCCTTTAGCAACATCAAGCTATCGTGCGGCGATGCGCGGTTGACCCTGCGTGAGGCGATGTCGTCAGTGAAGGCAACAGTGTCCCATGCCGGATCGTTTCCGCGCAGGGAAAGCCTGAAGCCGGCCTTGCCTTTTTTTGCCCCGTGGCAGAGACCAGAATTACAGCCAGCCTTGCCAAGCACCGGCATGACGTCACGGATGAAATCCACGCGCAATTCCTCCTCCATCCCGGTGATCTCGACCGGCAAAGTAACCGAATGGCCAGCGAAGGAGACCTTGAGCGCGGACTTGCCATCACTGCGGGGTCTCAGCATGCCACTGGGCGACACGGCTGCCACATCGTCATTGATCTCGTAGCGGACCATTCGCGTGACATCGAGATCGTCGCCAGTGGACAATTTGGCTGTCACAAGCAGTTGCGCATAATCGCTAACCCGGTTGAAACGGATCTGCTCAGGCTGCACGTTCAACGTTGTGACCTCGACACCATTTGGAAGTGCCTCCTTGGTGGTCTCAATGAGTATTTGTTGACTAGTCGATGATCCTTTGTCGTCGCTGATCACGAGAGCCGATTCGTCGATTTTCATCGGCATGAATTCCTTGCTGATCTTGCCGTCAACCGTGTCAATAAGCCGGATCAGCCCATCGTAACCGGCCGCCGCCAGAACCTTGCCGTCAGGGCGAAAGCTCACTGCATACATCGGTGCCTGGAACGAAGCTTTCAGCGGCGGACCAACATCGGCAGTCTGATAGGCTTCCACCTTCTTTTGCTCCTCCGGAGAGCGCTGCGAAACTTGCTTTTCAAAGATTTTCTTGAGGTCATCAGGAACCTTGGAGTCGAACTTTACGCCATAAATGGCGACCGTGCCAACGCCGTTGTAGCTGTTGGCCGCAGCAATGCGCTTACCATCGGCACTGAAATCGACGGCAAAGACGCGTCCGTCCATGTTCGGGAATTTCCGGATCAAGTTGGCGTCGTCACCTATCTTACGTGCAGTGGTGCGATGCATCCGGTAAAGCTTCGGCGTACCATCGGCGCCTCCCACGAGAATCTCGTCGCGCTCAGGATGCCGAACCACTGAAGCCAGCCCACCGGCGAGCGCGCCTGGCGTGATGGAGGTGATGTTGTCGATGAACCGCTGGGTCTTCAATTCCGTCAGCTTGGCACTGCGGTCGCGCCCCACGGATACCACATAGTCGCCCTTTACGGAAAAAATGGTATCAAAAACCCAGTCGCTGTGGGCTCCCTGGTAAAGCACCTGCTCGCCGGTCTTGGCGTCAATGGCTCGGAGGGTGTTGTCACCACAACCGAAGCTGATTAGCTTACCATTCGGCGACCAACTCGCCCCATAGATGGTATCGAAAGTGACCGGCACCGAAAGTTTCAGTATCTTCCTCTTCACGTCCCAAACCTGCACCTCGCCCATTCGCGCAGGTTGCCCCCCTGTAACCGCCAACAGCTTGCCGTCCGGCGAAAACCGCACCGACTCGATCCGCTCAGCCAGCCCGACCAGTCGCGCCACTAGGCCGGAACCGTCGGCCTTGTGCAAAAGCACCTCGTGGAAACCGGCCACCGCCAGCAGTTCTCCGTCCGGCGAAAAATCCAGAGAGGTGATAACCGGCGCCTGGGTGTAGATGGGCGGGTTATCCATGTCGTAGCGCACCTTGGCCCCTTCAGGAGTATCGTCGATCGCGCCCTCGGCGATCCACTGGCGAACCAGCGCCACTTCCGTCTCGTGCAACGGCTTGGCGTCCTTACCCTTTGGCATCTCGATTTCACCCTCCTCATTTGAGGTGATCAGCGAAAATAGATAACTCTTCTCGGGGTGCTTGGGAACGATTGCCTTTTCCTCGCTCTCCCCACCGGCAAGCATCTCCTTAAAGGACGTCATGATATAGTCGCCCTTGTCCTTGGCCGGTTGATGGCAACCGTGACATTGGGCCTGGAAAACCGGCCGGATGTCGCTGTAGAAACTGACCTTTTCCGGATTGGCCTCCTCGGCATTGACACACACCGCTGCCATGGGCAGCACCGTCACGATTCCGTGCAAAAACCTCTGTATCATCATGTTTTCCCCGCGTTATGGAGCTATGCTGGACGCGCATCATCGCCCAGCTATTCAACGGTCGACAAAACAAATCATATTTTCAACCAATTTTCAATTTTTTTTTCCGCCAAAAAACGCCCAGCCAAGCGCTTGGTTTGGCCTCGCCTTGGCCAGGCGGGGCCAACATGATGCCCCGCCGTTTGCGGGAACGACAACAAGCAACCATGTTTCTCCGAGTCACAACGCTGCTGGCCCTGGGCGCGGCCGGCCTGTCGGCCGCCGATGACAAACTCGAGTGGAAACCACTGCCCGACCTGCCCGGTGGTCTCGGCGTGGCTGGGCCATTTGCCGGGACGCACAATGATGCGCTGATCATCGCGGGCGGTGCCAACTTCCCCGATGGTGTGCCGTGGCGTCCCACCGCTGACGGCGGCACCTCGGCCAAAGTCTATTACGACACGATTCACGTCGTCACGAAGGACGGCCCCGATTACTCGATCGCCGAGGCCAAAGCCAAACTCCCACAGGTGCTTGGCTACGGTGTCTCGATCTCGACCACCGACGGCATGCTGTGCATCGGCGGCGAGTGGCGG
>CAJWPV010000192.1 GCA_913045395.1 uncultured Verrucomicrobiota bacterium
GCCCACACAGTTTTTGCTCTGGATATGGAGGGAAAAAAACTTTGGGAGCGAACGTTTGAAACCATCATCAGTAACCACGGCAGCGGTGTGTCGCCGATCTTCCACGGTGACAAGGTGATTCTGGCAGGGGATGAGGAGAACCAAAGTTTTCTGGCGGCACTTGATGCTGAGAGTGGAAGTGTGCTTTGGAAGACCGACCGGGCCAACGTCAAGACGGCCTTCTCGACGCCGTGCCGTTTCGTGGACCCTTCCGGCACCGAGGGGCTTCTGTTTAACAGCATGGCTCACGGCATTACGTTCGTGGATCCAAGCACCGGCAAAACGTTTTGGGAGCAGAGTGGACTGTTCGACAAGCGAACGGTGAGTTCCTGCCTTGTGGCTGAGGGCCTGCTCATTGGCACTTGCGGTAGCGGGCAGGGGGGCAACTACCTCGTCGCGCTCAAACCGGGCCATGCGACCAAGGGAGCTTCGCCAATTTTGGCGTACAAGTTGCGACGTTCAATCCCGTATGTGCCAACCAGCGTGGCGAGGGAGGGGTTGTTGTTTCTGTGGGGGGACGCCGGCATTGTGACCTGCGTACGTGCCAAGAGTGGTGACTTGGTTTGGCAGGAACGTGTCGAGGGCCGGTTTTTTGGTTCCCCGGTTTGGGTCGAGGGCCGGTTGTTTTGCATTTCGACCACCGGCAAGGTGGTGGTGATCTCCGCTGCCGAGAAATTTAAGCAGATCGCCGTCAATGACCTCGGCGAGGCGTCCAACGCCACCCCGGCGCTGGGGGCCGATCGGATGTATCTTCGCACGCTTGGCCATCTGGTAAGCCTCGGCGGCAAGTAAGCGGTGTATTTGGCGAAGCGAAGCTGGAAATGATTGCATTGATGGTCATATTGCCGGTGGCTTTCTTCGCCGGTTGGATCCTTAAAAACAGCGTTACGCTCTACTTTGGCCGAGCTTGGCCAAGCGGCTGGGTTGGGCTGTACTGGTTTTCAGTCGTGCTCAGCTTGGCGTTGGGTGTCTGGTTTTGCGGTTATGCCGAGTGGGAGTCGATGCAGTTTCGGCGGCTGCCGATTCCCATCGCACGCTTCAATCCGATAACTGGTACGTGGATTGATCTGGAGATGTCATCCTTGATGCGTCACCTGGTGTTGACGGTGGACTTTTTCGCCGGGCTGGCACTGGCGATGTTCCCGATCACGGCGTCGATGCGTATGGCTGAGTTCATGGATGAATCCCGCCGGTTGGCAGCGGCGCGAGCGGATCAGTCAAATCCGAGTGCGGATGAAGCCTCCTGAAGCGCCGTGATCACCTCGGCGATGTGGTCGTTAAGTTCGGCTTCCATTAACTCTGCACCTTGAACAATGTCCTCCCGTTTTACAGCTGCCGCAAATCCTTTGGCCTTCATTTTCTTGCGGACACTCTTTGGCGTCATGCCGTCCAGTTTTTCCGGGCGCACATAGGCCACAGCTACGATAAAGCCGCAAAGTTCATCCACTGCAAATAGCGCCTTGCGAATGGGTCGGTCGAGTGGATAGTCACCTTGGTTCCATTCCGCATGCGATAAAATTGCCCCGATGATCTCCTCATCGACATCGTGCTCACGCAAGATTTTCGCCCCTTCCTGCGTGTGAGCAGGGATGTCGGGCCAGCGCTCGTAATCGAAATCGTGCAGCAGGCCGGTGACGCCCCATTGCTCGGTGTCCTCGCCCCGCTTGGTGGCATAATGCCGCATCGCCGCCTCGACGCTTAGCGCATGTTTGAGTAGCGACTTCGACTCCGTGTAGTCATTGAGCAGCCCCCAGGCTTCGTCCCGGTTCATAACGAAATTGTCGGTGCAATTCACAAGCAGGGCAAGCTCGCCCTTGGTCAATTTTTTAACAGAGCGCTCTTCTCTCGGATAAGGCCTTTGGGTAGCCTCTGGCGTATGGCGGAATTGACAGGTAAGTCGATCATCGGGTCTCAGCCGGGAGACGGGGGCCATCCTACCCTCTTTGGTATCAACCCCGCAACCGGTGAGTCGCTTCAGCCCGGCTACGTAGTGGTGAGCGAGGTCGAGTTGAATCGAGCTGCCGGGCTGGCGGCCAGGGCGTTTGAGACGCTTGGCAAAACTAGCGGTGCAGCTAGGGCAGTGTTCCTGCGAAAAATCGCTGACAACATTGAGGCGATTGGTGACGACTTGGCCAAGTGCGCCCCGCAGGAAACCGGGCTGCCGGAAGGGCGCATTCGTATGGAGACCGGGCGCACCTGTGGGCAGTTGCGGTTGTTCGCCTCGGTGGTGGAGGAAGGGTCGTGGGTGGATGCCCGCATTGATCATGCCGATCCGGAGCGCGAGCCGGTGCCCAAACCGGATGTCCGTTCGATGGAACGCCCACTTGGCCCGGTGGCGGTTTTTTGCGCTAGCAACTTCCCGCTCGCGTTTTCGGTGGCGGGCGGCGACACGGCATCGGCCTTCGCGGCCGGTTGTCCGGTTGTGGTCAAGGCGCACCACTCGCATCCCGGCACGGCGGAGCTCATTGGCCAGGCGATATCGGCGGCGGTGCACGACTGCGCTTTACCGGAGGGCACGTTTTCACTCGTGTACGGTCCGGGCCGCGAAACCGGCTCGGCGCTGGTGCGGCATCCGGCGATCAAGGCGGCCGGCTTTACCGGGTCTCGGGCCGGTGGCCAGGCGCTGATGAAGTTGGCTACTGACCGGCCGGAGCCGATTCCGTTTTACGCCGAGATGAGTAGTATCAACCCGGTTTTCATTTTGCCGGGGGTGATGGCCGAGTGTCCGGATCAGCTTGCCGCTGGGCTGCATGGCTCGATGACACTTGGGGTGGGGCAGTTTTGCACTAACCCCGGCCTGACGATTCTGGACGGAACCGCCGATATCGAGCCATTCGTGGCCAAGCTCGGCGAATTGGTCGAAGGCAGTCCCGGAGCGACGATGCTAAACTCCGGCATCAGCGACGCTTACGACTCGGGCGCGGACTTGCTTCGCCAAAACAGTGCCGTCGATACCATCGCGCTTGGTCAGACGGCCGGTGGCCAATGCCAGGCCGGTGCGGCGCTGTTCCGGACGAGCGCTAAGGCGTTCCTCAACGACGAATCGCTAGGCGCGGAGTTGTTCGGGCCATCGACGCTGGTGGTCACGGACGATGGCACCGACAAAATGCTGACCCTAGCCAGGTCGCTCGAGGGCCAGTTGACGGCGACGGTTCACGGCACCGAGGCGGATCTCCGGGCCAATCGTGAACTACTCGACGTGCTTGAAAGAAAGGTTGGCCGGGTGGTTGTCAACGGCTTCCCGACCGGCGTGGAGGTTTGCCATGCGATGGTGCACGGCGGGCCGTTCCCGGCGACGTCGGATGGCCGGTCGACCTCGGTCGGGACTAACGCGATTCATCGTTTCACGCGCCTTGTTTGTTACCAGGGCTTTCCCGATGCGCTGCTGCCGACTGAGTTGCAGGAGGCTAATCCGCTGGCCATCCGCCGTTTGGTTGACGGTAAGTCTAACTAACATGCCGAACACGCTCATCATCATTCCGACCTACAATGAGGCGGACAACCTCCGTCCAATGACGGAGCGCTTGATGGCGATGGAGCCGGCGCTGGAGGTGCTGGTGGTCGATGACAATTCGCCGGATGGCACCGGTGATATCGCGGACGGCTTGGTCCAAGCCAACGAGCGCGTCCACGTGCTGCACCGTCATGAAAAAGACGGGCTCGGCCGCGCCTACTGCGCCGGATTTGCGTGGGCACTTGAGCGCGACTACGAGTTCATCTTCGAGATGGACTGTGACTTCTCCCATGACCCGGCCGAAATTCCGCGATTCATTGAGAAGTCGGACGCGGAGGATGCCGATCTCGTGCTGGGCTCGCGTTACTGCGAGGGAATCCGGGTGATCAACTGGCCGATCAGCCGCATGCTACTCAGCCTCGCAGCGGCCAAGTACGTGAAGGTCATCACCGGGATGCGGTTCACCGACCCGACCGGTGGTTTCAAGTGTTTCCGGCGGCGAGCGCTTCAGTCGATCGCCCTTGATCGGGTCCGGGCCAATGGTTACGGCTTTCAGATCGAGTTAACACACATCCTGTGGCGCACCGGCCACAAGGTCGCCGAGGTGCCAATCATCTTCACTGACCGTTTTATCGGTACCTCCAAAATGAGCGGTAAGATTGTCCGAGAGGCGGTCTGGATGGTGTGGCGGCTGTGGCTAGAAAACGGCCTGCGCCGCTGGCCGAGAAAACAGGGGTGAGCATCCCCTAGCCAAGCGCTTGGCTAGAGCGTGAGCGTTTCTGTGGGATCGGCCTGG
>CAJWPV010000193.1 GCA_913045395.1 uncultured Verrucomicrobiota bacterium
CGGCAAGCGAGGCGGGCATCGCCGTGATGTCACCCAGTTCAACCTCAAGCTCGGCGCCGCGCAGGGCGCCGGCCAACGGCGCATCGCGTTGCGGGTCGGACGAGACGATCAAAACACGGGCATCGCCGCGCACATTGGCAAAGCCGGAGGCGCGGTTGTTTTGCGGGATGCGATCTCCTTCGGCCTCGATCTGAACCTGGTACGAGTAAAAACCGGCTTGGCCAAGCGCTTGTGGAAAGCTGAACAAATTTTTACCTTTGGCTAAGCTCACGATCTGTTCGCCGAGTAACTGGTCGTTGCGGAAGAGCCGCACCTTGGCCGGCTGCTCGCGGTCGGACAGCGCAAAAATCTTGGCGTCAAACGGCTGGCCCTTCTTCACCGTGCCGGGCACAGCCAGGCGCTGAACCGACACGTCGCCGCCGCCCTGTGTGCCGAGCGGCACCACGTCCACCGACACGCCAAGCGGCTTGGCCGCCATGACCGCCTGCACGGCGTCGCCGATATTCTCGTTGCCGTCCGAAAACAGAACGATCCGTTTTTGGCCGATCTCCGGGAACGCCGCCGTGCCGAGGCGAATCGCCCCGGCGATGTCGGTGCGATCCGCCCCGACGACAGTCTGGATGGTGTTTGTATGCAGAGCGGCCGGTGTGAGTGTCATCTCGATGCCGGCGTCCGCGCCGAAGACCATCAGGCCAGCCTTGTCGGTAGTTTGTTTCTCGGCGGAGGCGAGTAGTTTCTGCGCGGTGCTTTGTTCGGCGGCGGGAACACTTTGCGATCGATCGATCAGGAAATAGACGTTCATCCCTTCCTGTGGCTTATTTCGCTGCAGACCGGCGAGGGCCAGTATCACGGCGCCCACCACTAGCAAGCGCAGCCCGTAGGCGAGCCATCGCCTCCACGCCTGGATTTGCACGTCGGTCTTCCACGCGAGCCACGTCACCCAGCCCAGCGCCACCGGCAACGCCAGCAGCCAAAGGGGATGGGTGAATTGGAAGTTCATTTAGTTGGGGGAGCTTGAAAGTTGAAACTCCGACGCCGGTTCACGCCGAATCAGTTTTTGCACGCGATGATTCTGCGAATCGGCGACGTAAAGATTGCCGCGCGAGTCGAGCGCGAGGCTCCATGGGTTATTGAACAGGCCCGGCGCACTGCCCGCGCCGCCGATGACCTCGAGCACCTGATCGCCCGCGTCCAGCACCGTCACGCGGCTATTGCCGAACTCGCAGACGTATTGCCGCCCCTGCTCGTCCACTCGCACATCGTACGGATAACTGAACTCGCCGCGCGCCGCGCCGGGGCCGCCGTGCTCGCGCAGGAACGCCCCGTCGCCGTCAAACACCTGCACGCGGTGGTTGCACGAGTCGGCGACGTACAGGTTGCCAGCATCGTCGAGCGAGAGCCCCTCGGCGCGGTTGAACTCATGTGGACCATGGCCTGCCCCGCGGATCTCGACCTGCACCGATTCGCGGGCCGGGGTGAATTTCTGCAGTCGTTCGACGATCTGAAACTCACTGACGAACGCCGAGCCATCGGGCGCGATCGCGACCGCGCGCGGGAACGACAACTCGCCCCGTTCCCGGCCATGCCGGCCCCACTGCGACACCAGTTGGCCTTCCGGCGTAAAGTGGTTGATTCTGGAATAGTGCGGCTCGACGACGACGATATTTCCCTCGTGATCGAGCGCCATGCCCTTGGGCCGACCGCGCTCGATCTCCGGCATCTGCCATTGCAGCAGATAGTTGCCTTCCCGGTCGAACTTCTGCACGCGGCCGGTCATGTCGCACACGTAAACATTGTCGTCCCGGTCGACCGCCACCGAGCGCGGCTTGACAAACTGGCCTGGCGCGTTGCCGCGGCTGCCAATCACGCGCACCTCGGAAAAAATGGCGCTCTCAAATCCGCGGTCGCCTGGCCCGTCGCCGCAGCCGGCGAGCAGCACGCCGCAGCCCAGCGCAAGCGCTGGGCCAAGTCGCAAGCGGGTTGTGCGGCAGCGGTACACCTGCCGGCAATCCTCGCCGACTGTGCCACTTTTGCAAGTTTGGCCCAGCCTGTATAATATTCCACAGCGACCTGGCCGAGCGTAACTTTTAGCCTCAGTTTGTTGTACTGCGGTATAAGAGTTATTCACAAGAGGCACACGATGAAAAATGAAACCGTAAAAAGCATTGCGGCTATGGCAGTTATGGCTTGGAGCCTTGGTGGAGTTATGGCTCAGGAATCGAAAAAAACGGACAAGTCGGAAGCGGCCAAGGAGGAGCGTGAACGGGATTCCTCCAGCAAAGATCGGCGCGCTCGCATCATGAGGGCGTTTGACAGGAACAAGGATGGCGATCTTGACGAGGAGGAGCGCGGAGCGTTGCGCAGGTATATCGAGTCGCGTTCTTCCAATTCATCAGGAGAAAAAAATAGGAACGATAAAATTGTCGTTCCAAAAGATTATGACCCAAAAAAGAAGTACCCCTTTATCCTTAGCCTCCACGGTTACGGATCAAGTTCCAGGGGTCAGTTGAGGTTTTTCCCATTGGGAGACCTCGCTGAAAAGCACGACTTTATTTACTGCGCCCCCGATGCCGTAGACCGGAGTTGGAATGCCACAGAAGCCTGTTGTGACTGGCGGGGCAAGGTTGATGACTCGAAGTATCTGCGCGGCTTGATCGAATCGGCAGTGAGGAAATACAGCATAGACAGGAGCAGAATTTATGTGACCGGTTTGTCCAATGGCGGATTCATGAGTTACCGTATGGCCCACGATCACTCTGACTTGATCGCGGCGATCGTTCCCTTTGCTGGGGTGGGCTACAAAACCTGGCCAAGCAAACCGAAAAGATCAGTCAGCGTGCTGCATATCCACGGCACCAAGGACAGCACGATCAAATGGAACGGAGGCACAACCCGGAGCTCGAGCACCTCCTATCCGGGTGCAGAGGAAAATTTCAATAATTGGAAACAGTTCAACCAATGCGACCATGAAGTGGATGCAAAGGAAAACAAGATTGATTTGACCCTGAAGGTACCCGGAAAGGAAACCACTGTGACGCGCTTTGAAAACAAGGATGGGAGTGTCACGACGGAACTATGGAAGGTTGTCGATGGTGCGCATGTCACCCGACCCTCGGGCGAGGCACGGGAACTCATCATCCAGTGGCTGTTAAACAAGAAGAAGCTATAATTCCTGGATTCATTTACTCAGGCAGACTCCAAGTTTATGCTGTTATCCAATACAATCCGAACCATCGCTGTGACTGCGACCTTTCTGGGTTGGTCGGTAATTCCCGCCTGCGCCGAGGATGCCAAGGTCACTCATCATAACGCCCACAATGACGGCGTGAAGATTCACTACGCCACTGCAGGCGACTCCGGGCCGTTGGTCGTGATGATCCACGGTTTTCCTGATTTTTGGTATTCATGGAACGAACAAATCAAGGCACTGCAGTCGACCCACCGTGTGGCAGCGATGGATCTGCGCGGCTACAACCGCAGCGACAAGCCGAAGGGGCTTGAAAATTACGCCATTCCAAAACTGGTTTCCGACGTTGCCTCCGTGATCCGTGACATGGGCGAAAAGAAGGCGGTGATCGTCGGGCACGACTGGGGCGGCATGGTGGCTTGGCAATTTGCCATGATGCAACCGGAGATGACCGCTCGACTGATCGTCCTCAACCTGCCGCATCCCAAGGGTCTGAATCGCGAGTTGGCAAACAACCCCGATCAACAGCGCAACAGCCAATACGCTCGAAATTTCCAACAACCAGATGCCCACAAGCAACTGGATGCCGAGCGGTTGATCCGCTGGGTGAAGGGCGAGGCCAAGCGGGCGAAATACATCGAGGCAATGAAGCGCTCCGACTTCGAGTCGATGCTCAATTATTACAAGCGCAACTATCCGCGGCCACCGTACAAGGAGGATACCTCTGAGCCGGTGCGGTTAAATATGCCGGTGTTGCTGATCCACGGTCTGGATGACTGGGCGTTGCTCCCCGGGGCACTCAATCAAACCTGGGAGTGGCTCGACGGCGACCTCACATTGGTCACCGTTCCGGGCGCCGGTCACTTCGTGCACCACGACAAACCGGATTTCATTAACCGTACGCTGAAAATGTGGCTGATGCGTGATCGTTGATCACGGTTTGCGGACTTCCATGCGATAGTAGCGGGTTTGCTGCGAGCCGGGAATGAACTCGGGCAGCGTGACGAAGCCGGAGGTTGGCCTTGGTTCGAGCCGGCCAACGGTACTCCACTTGCCCTTGGCCAAGTCGTCTCGGGCCTGTAGCCGGTAG
>CAJWPV010000194.1 GCA_913045395.1 uncultured Verrucomicrobiota bacterium
GACGAGGGTGATGAACAGGGCTAGAGCACCGGTAAAAATTGCCTGTCGCTTCTCTTTTTTGCTCACGGCACGAACGCAGGCAATAAGCAACACCAGCCAGATGAAACCGATCGGGTTCAAGAAGCGATCCACCATTTTTGACAAAAAATACATCATGCGGTGCGCATGCTTCGATGAATTGGCCGCAGTTGCCCAGCATAAAACGCCGGATTGAGTTTTTCGGGCCAAGCGAGCAACCTTCGCGGCGGCATGAAAGGGAGGTCGTTTGCATTTCTCGTCGTTCTGCTGGCCGGCGCCGCGCTTGGCCAAGCGGCAAGCCAGGTGCCGTTGTCGATCGAGACGTTGGCGACCAAGGCCGACGCGGTGGTGCACGGCAAAGTCGTTCGCATGTCCTGCCAGCGCGACGACAAAGGCCGCATTTTCACCAAGGTACATCTCCAGATAATCGAGCAGGTGAAAGGCCCAGAGCGCGGCGCGGCGCTGGTGATTGTCCAGGGCGGCGGCGTGCTGGGACGGCGGATTGCCCGCTCGCCGATCCAGCCGAGGTACAGAGTCGGCGCGGAGGTGATTGTGTTTGTGGTGTTCAACAGCCATGGCGAGGCGGTGACGCTGGGACTGAACCAGGGCAAGTTTGACGTCGTGAGGGCGTCAGAAACCGGCTTGACGACTGTCCGGAATCCGTTCCACGGTCTGGCCAAGCGGGACGATCCGCGCGCGGTGGTGAAGCGCGCACTTGGCCAAGCGAAGCCGCTGACCCTTGCCGGGTTGATGCGCCGGGTGAGGAGGGCCGCGAAGTGAGTCGCTGGTTCACGATCGCCGGTGCGCTTGTTTTAGCCCAAGCCGCCTCGGCATTTGTTCTGTTTAAAAATGAGGCCGACCAACCGCTGCGCTGGCGGCTCGACGAGTTGAATCCGCTCATTCATCCCAATGTGATTAATCGCAACACGCGCGCCATCCGCTACTACTTGGCCAGGGATGCGTGGTCGGAGCAAAACGCCGAGGCCGAGTTGAACGCGGTTCGTACCGCGATTGGCCAATGGCAGTCGGTGCCTCAGACGGTGTTAAAATTCGAAGAGGCCGGCTTGGTGCCGCCCGGCGTGGACATCGACGGCGAAGACAACACCAACATCGTATACTGGGTAAAAGAGACTGCCGCCAATGGCGCCGTGTTGGTCAACAACGAACGGACGGAGATCAGCGGCGCGTTGGCGGTGACGTTCCCGATGTATTTCGACGACTATACGATCGTCGAGGCGGACATGGTCTTTAACGGCGTCGATAACCGATGGTTCACCGATTACAATAATTCGTTTTCCGCCGACGACTTTGTTGAGGCGGTTGCGTTGCATGAGTTTGGCCATTTCATCGGGTTGCAGCACTCGCCGCTGGGGGCGGCGACGATGTTTTCGAGAACCGGCGCTGGAGTGGGCCTGGCTGTTGGGTTGTTGAAGGACGAGGTTGCGGCCGCGCAGACGCTGTATGGCAAACCGGACGCCTTGGCCAAGTTCGGGTCGATCGTCGGCAAAGTGACGATGGAGCAAGGCCTGGTCTTCGGGGCGGTGGTGCTGGCCGAGGATGCACACGGCAACATTATCCAATCGACTGTTAGCGAGCGCAACGGGCGGTATGAGTTGACGACGCTCCACCCCGCGACCTATCGGCTGCGCGTTGCGCCGTTGCATCCGCCGGACACCCAGCCGCATCCGCTGGTTCGCGACATCGATATTTCGTTCGAGCACCAGGGCGCCGAGACAAATTTCCGCCCGAGCGGCTACAGGCAGGCGGCGGTGAGCAACGGCAAGACATCGACACTGGATTTTGCCGTCAAGAAGGGCAGGGCGCCGTTTTACATCTCGGCGATGAGGCCACCCACAACAAAGCAAAACCTGCTTGAGTTGGCGTTCGAACCATTCGCGCTCGAGCGCACCGGCAAAAAACAAACGATCGGCATCTATTCGCCCACCCTGCCGATGGGCGGTGCGACGCTGCGGTTGACTGGCGACGGGGTGACCCACGGCGAAACGACATTCAACCCGGATGCGTTTGACGGTTTTAGACTGATCTCGGTGGAGGTGACCGTGGCGAAGAATGCTGTGCCTGGGGTGAGGAGCTTGACCGTTCAAAAAGGAAACGACTTGGCCTACGTCAACGGATTTGTCGAGATCATTTCCGGCGAGCAGGATCATAACTTTGACGGCTTGGACGATCGCTGGCAGCGGGAACAGTTCTCTATTTTTTCCAGTGCCGAGGCGCACGCCGACACCGATCCGGACGCCGATGGCTACACCAATCGCGAGGAGTTTTTAACCGGAAAAAACCCGATGGATACCGGTTCATTTCCGCTGCTGGAAATCGGGAGTATTTCCGTCGATGAACAAGGGACCTCCCTCCAGTGGGGCAGCGTGCCTGGCAAGCGTTACCAGGTCTGGAGCAAGCCGAATGTGGTCCTGGCCAAGTGGCGTGAAGTCGGTGAACCGGTGACAGCCCAGCGGTCGTTCACGTTTTTTATCGATCCAGCTGAGCGGGAGGAGTTTCAGTTTTATCGAGTGCAGGCGTTGCCCTAGCCAAAAAACCGTTTCAAAAATCGGCCGGTGTGGGAGCGCTTGGTCTTGACGATCTTGGCCGGCGTTCCCTGGGTGACGATTTGGCCGCCCGCTTCGCCACCCTCGGGGCCGAGGTCGATCACCCAGTCTGCGGCGGCGATAAGGTCGAGGTTGTGCTCGATGACCAGCACTGTGTGGCCGCCCCCGACCAGGCGTTGAAGTACCCCGACCAGGCGCCGCACATCGGCCATGTGCAGGCCGATTGTTGGCTCCTCAAGGAGGAAGAGGTTTTTCCTCGAGTCGGGGTTGAGCCGGGCAGCGTTGTCGCTGATGCCGCTCAGCAGATGGGTGACAAGCCTGACGCGCTGGGCTTCGCCGCCGCTGAGAGTCGGGCTGGTCTGGCCCAGTTTTAGGTAACCGAGCCCGGTGTCCTTGAGCGCCTTGAGCGGCCGGAAAATTTTCGGTATAGCGCTGAACATCCCAGCTGCCTCGTTGACGCTTAACTCGAGCACCCCGGCGATTGTTTTGCCGTTGTAAAGGATGTCCAGCACCTCCGGGCTGTAGCGGCTGCCCTGGCATGTGTCGCATGTCATGAAGGCGGGCGGCAGGAAGTTCATCTCAAGTTTTACGATGCCTGCGCCCTTGCATTCAGGGCAGCGGCCCTGCGGGCTGTTAAACGAAAACCGTGCCGGGCCGAAGCCGCGCATTCGGGCCTCCGGCACCTGCGCGAACAGTTGGCGGATAGTGTCGAAAAAGCCGACATACGTCGCCGGCACCGAGCGCGGTGTGCGGCCAATCGGCGACTGGTCCACCTCGTGCACGGCCTTGATTTGCCCCATGCCTTCGATGTTTTTTTTGCGCCTGGTTTTCAGCTCCGCCTGCACGGCGGGCAGGATGCACTCGCGCACGAGCGTGCTTTTACCGGAGCCGCTCACGCCGGTCACGGCCGTGAAACGGCCAAGCGGAACGGCGACGGAGACATTCTTCAAATTATTTTTACGCAACCCGCGGAAGATGAGTGAGGGTGTTTTGTTTTTCCGGCTGGCACCGCGCCTAGTCAGGGGCGGGGCGGTCGGTCGCGCCTGGCCAAGCGCTAGGCCGCGGGAATGTTGGCCGGCCAACTCGGTTCCAGTCAGCGATTTTTTGTTTCTCAAAATCTGCTTGAGTGAACCGACAGCAACAACCTGGCCACCCTCGACGCCGGCGCCGGGCCCGAGGTCGATGATGTAGTCGGCGCGCGCCATCGTGTCCTCGTCGTGCTCGACGACAACCACCGAGTTGCCCCGCGAGCGGAGTTGCTCGAGCGCGCCGAGCAGTTGATGGTTGTCGCGCGGGTGCAGGCCAATGGTCGGCTCGTCGAGCACGTACAGCACGCCGCTCAAGTTTGAGCCAAGCTGCGCTGCCAGGCGGATGCGCTGGGCTTCGCCGCCGCTTAGCGTGGTGACCGCGCGACCAAGTTGCAGATAATCAAGGCCGACCTCGCGCAGGAAACTCAACCGCGAGGCAATCTCCGGCAGAATGTCGCGGGCGATCTCCGCGCCCCGTCCGCGCCACTTGAGCGTTGCAAACAACTCGCCCACCGACTCGACGCTGGATTGGCCGAAGGCGTCAATGGTCGGCTCGACATCGAAGTTGCGCTTAGCCAA
>CAJWPV010000195.1 GCA_913045395.1 uncultured Verrucomicrobiota bacterium
TGGTACGCCGATCTTGGTATAAAAAAGGAGCGGCTTATCCTGCGTGACCACGAACAGGCCGAGCTGGCGCACTACTCGGTCGGCACAGCTGACGTCGAGTATGCGTTTCCATTCTGTGAGGAGGGCGAGTACGGCGAACTCGAGGGCATCGCTCATCGTGGCGACTTCGATCTACGCTCGCACATGGAGGGCAAACTCATCCGCGACGGCGAAAAACTCGTTGTCGAGCAGGGGGCAGATGGCAAGCCGAAATATCCCGGCAGTGGCAAGGATCTCACCTACCACGACGAGGAGGCCAAGGAACGGTTTGTGCCGCACGTCATCGAGCCGGCCGCCGGGGCTGACCGTACCGTGCTGGCGTTCATCTGCGACGCCTATGACGAGGAGGAGATCACCAACGAAAAAGGCAAGACCGAGACCCGTGTGGTGATGCACTTTCATCCGCGCATCGCGCCGGTCAAGGTGGGCGTTTTCCCATTACTCAAAAACAAGCCTGAGTTGGTAGCCAAGGCGATGGAGGTTCGCGCCATGCTGCAGCCATACATGACCGTCTTTTACGACGAAACCGGCGCGATCGGCCGACGCTACCGTCGTCAGGACGAGGTTGGCACGCCGTTCGGGGTGACGATCGATTTCGACACCACCGGTGAAAACGGCGAAGAAACCAAGGACACCGTCACTCTGCGCGAACGCGATAGCATGGAGCAGCGCCGGGTAAAAATCGAGGACCTGCTCGGCATCCTTTTAAAGGAGATCATGTAAACCCTCACTCGGGTAGGTGGAGGCGCCGTCGTGCAGGGGTTGTTTGGCGACCGTTAGTTGATGACCGGCATGCTGGTGCCGGCGTCTGCCTTGGATTTGCCCCGGGCGACCTCGGTCATTCGACGGCGCATGTAGGCGAAGACTTCAAGCAGAGGCAGTTCCTTGGGGCAGACATCGTCGCAGCCCATCAAACCCATGCAACCAAAGACGCCCTCATCGGTTGAGACCAGTTCGAACCAATCCTCGCTGTCACGCTCATCACGCGGATCCAGCATGAATCGGCCAATACGGTTGAGGGCGGTGGCGCCCAGGAAGTCCTCTCGAATGTTAGCCGTACCGCAACCGGCGATACAGCAGCCACACTCAATGCAACGTTCGAGCTCGTAGATTTTTTCGGCAATCTCGTTGTCCATCCGCTCCTCCTCAGCGGCAGGATCAAATTCTTTTTGCGTATGAATCCACGACTCGACGCGCTCGGACATGCCACGAAACCATGTGCCGGTGTCGACGGAAAGATCTCCAATGAGCTTGAAAGCCGGCATGGGTGCGAGGCTGATGGTGGAGGGCAACTCGGCCGTCAGTGTACGGCAACCTAGGGTCGGGCGGCCATTGATCATCATACCGCACGAACCACAAACGCCAGCGCGGCAGACGAAGTCGAACTGCAGATCCGGTGCCTGTTGTTCGCGGATGCGGTGTAGCGCGACGAAGAGGTTGAGGCGCGGTGTTTCCTCGAGTTGGTAATCGACAAAGCCCGGCTTGGACTCGGAGTCCGAGGGGTCGTAGCGAAAGATGCGAAATGTCAGTTGCCGGGCCATGTTACGATTCTTTTGTTGAGGCGTACTCGATCATCTCTTTGAGTTCTGCGCCCAGCGGGGTGGCGGTTTCGTGCCAGCCCTGTTTGATCCATTCCTGCCTCACGTTCTCATTGTATTGCTTGACCGACTGTTCCATCGGAATGTTGACCGCGCCACCATAGCCGCGCTGGCCGGGAGGACTCTCGAGCAAGCCGACTGGTTCGTAGCTGATGTCCGGCTCGGTGGCGCCCTCGGGCCAGCGTGCCAGCGTGCGTTTAAGCCATTCCTTGTCGTTGCGCTCGGGATAATCTTCGCGGGAATGGCCACCACGACTCTCGGTGCGCAACAGCGCGCCCTTGGCCACGCACAGGCCAAGCTTGATCATGCCCGGTAATCTCAAGGCCAAAGCGACCTCGGGATTCGCGCCGCGGGTAGAGGAGCGTAACTTGATGTTTTGCGCGCGCTGATGAAGCTGGCGAAGTGTATTGACGGCTTCTTCAAGTTCGTCGCCTTTCCTAAAAATTCCGACCTTATTCTGCAATGTCTCCCGCATCGAGTCGTGCAGTTCATCAACATTTTCGTTTGCTTGGCCTATACCACCGCCGAGCAGGGCGTCGATGCGTTGCTGCTGCAGGTCAACCGCTTCAGCAGCCAGTTTCGTGTCAAGTGCCAGCAACTGTTTGCTGGCCCATTGGCCCATTCGCTGACCGCAGAACATCCCAGCCACAACGGTCTCGGCGAGACTATTGCCGCCTAGACGGTTCATGCCGTGCATGTCCCAGCAGGCCGATTCGCCGACACTCCATAGACCCTCCAGGCCATAGGCGTGGCCGTCCTTGTTCACGCGGATGCCTCCCATACTGTAATGCTGCGTGGGGCGCACTGGCACCAGTTCCTTTATGGGATTGACGCCTAGAAAATACATGCAGATGTCGTATACCTCGCGTAGCTTAGTGCGCAGATGCTGCTCGCCAAGGTGCCTCAAATCCAGCCAGAGATGTTCACCATCGGGACTTGGGACACCTTTCCCTTTTTTAATGTGCTCGGTCATGCGGCGGCTGACCACATCACGGCTGGCCAACTCCTGCTTGTCCGGCTCGTAGTCGGGCATGAACCGGTACTCATCCACGTCCAGCAACAGCCCGCCGTCACCGCGGCAACCTTCGGTCACCAAAATATCTGTTGGCACAATGCCAGTTGGATGAAATTGCACTGCCTCCATGTTGCCCAATGGCACAATACCGGTATCGAGCGCAATGGCTTGGCCGGTGCCCTGGTTGATGATGGCGTTGGTGCTGTACTTGTAAACCCGGCCGAACCCGCCGGAAGCAATCACCGTGGCCTTTGCCAAATAGGACTTGAGGGTGCCGGTGCGCAGGCAGCGCACTACGGCACCGAGGCAGCGCGTGCCGTCGTGGATCAGTGAGATCGCCTCCATGCGGTCGTGCACGGTAATGCCCAGTTGCACGACCATGTTGTCCATCGTGTACAGCACCGTGTGGCCAGTGCCGTCGGCGGTGTAGCAGGTGCGCCAGCGGGACACGCCGCCGAAGTCGCGGTGCATGATCAGCCCCTCCTTTTCGTGCGGCTCCTCGAGCGTCACCTTTTTACCCTTGATAAAATAATCGGCCGGGCCGCCCTTCACCCGCGTCCACGGTACGCCGAAGTGGGCCATCTCACGCATGGCGAAGGGGGCGTTATCGGCGAAGATGCGGGCCACCTCCTGGTCGCAGCCCCAGTCGCTGCCCTTCACGGTGTCGAGCCAGTGCAGTTCCTCGCTGTCGCCCTCACCCTTGGCGCAGTTGCCCAGCGCGGCCTGCATGCCGCCCTGCGCGGCGCACGAGTGGCTGCGGCGCGGCGGCACCAGTGAGAGGATGACGACTTCGTTGCCCTCGGCGGCGGCGGAGATGGCGGTGCGCTCGCCTGCGAGCCCCGCCCCAATCACCAACACATCTGTCGTGATCAATTCGCTCATCCCTGTGTCCCTCCCGTTGCCAAAAGAAATGCCAGTGGTGGCTCAAGTACACCGGCCATCACCAGCAGCGTCAGAAAACCGATGATGAGAAAAAACCAAAGCACCACCGTCTCCATTGTGCCAGCCATCCGCCGCGTGATGCGTGAACCAATGATTGGAATGCGCGTACCCAAGCCCCATTTGACCGTCACCCGGTACAGCCCTATCCCTGCATGCACTTCCACCATGAAAAGCAACACAGCGTAGAGCAACCACATGCCGTCCTTCACTCGGGCCATCGTTTCGGCGGCGTTGATGCCCATCGCTTCGCCGATGCCAAATGTACGCTGTGCAACATCTGCCCCCACGATAAACAGGTGAATCGAGCCAAGTGCGAGGATGATCATCCCCGAGCGCACCTGCCAAATCCAAAGGCTTGTCTCCTTGTGCGCCCGTACTTTCTCGAGTTCCGCACGATCCTCTTTCGAGATATTCCATTCGCTTTCCGAAATGTCATCGCCCAGTTTTTTGAGACGTTTTCGATCCGCGAGCTTGGCCGGGATTTTTCGACTGGCAGTGACGAAGTGGACAAAAAACACCACCGTCACCAGCACCACCGTCGGCTGCGCCAGCCAATAATGCTCAAACATGTTCGCAACCCAATTAAAGC
>CAJWPV010000196.1 GCA_913045395.1 uncultured Verrucomicrobiota bacterium
CCCGCCCAAGCCGGAAAGTGATGCAGCCCCGGCCGCCATCCTGATGAGCCTCGCTGGGCGCGGCCTGCGTGACATCTCCGGCCTGCATTACGATGCCAAGCGTAAACGACTGCTCATCCTGAGCCACGAATCTGCGTGTGTGGTTGAGACAAACCAATACGGCATCGAATCCAGCCGCCTATTGCTTCGTGGCGGCAAATCCGGCCTAAACCGTACCATTTTTAAGGCCGAAGGGATCGCGCTCGACAATCGCGGCAGGCTTTACGTAATCAGCGAGCCCAACCTGCTATATGTGTTTCAAAAAACGAAATCCCAAACGACGGATTCAGACAGTAGTGGCTCAAAGTGATCGCAACCACTATTCGACGCCGATCGCCACTCCCGAATAGGGGCTGATCGTAAGGTTCGTCGCCGACTTTTCATGCCGGATACCTGCCACACTACCCAGGTTCGATTCGACGAGTATTTCCTTTTTTGTTGAATTACCCGTCGTCAAACGGATGGTCTGCAGCTCTCCTGACAAATTGAATGCGACGAATGTTTCCCGTTTGTCCAGTTTCCGACGGTAAACCAGCGTCATAGCGTTGTCATTCGCGAGGATGTAGTTCAATTGTCCGCGTGACCAGTCCGGTCGTTTTTTTCGGAGGGCGATCAGTTCCCGGTGAAAGTTAAACATCTCCATGTCCGGCTTCACCGGGATCGGCGCGTGGCGCTGGCCGTCCGGCGTGAAGACCTGCGGACGGTGCTTCACATCATCCCACAGGATCGGCTTGCGGCAGTCGGGGTCGTCAGCGCCCCACATGCCGAGTTCGTCCCCGCTCCATATGTGCGGGGCACTCGTGAAGGTGAACTGATGCAGTAACATCATCCGCATTTCACGGACAACTTCAGTGCTCGGCGGACCAAGCTTGAGTTCCTTGTTACCGCGCGCGCCCATGCGGTACTTGTACTTGTGTTTGTTTTGAAAAGACGTGCCGAACCGCGGGCTGTCGTGGCTCGCTACGAGATTCATCAGGTTTTGCATCAAGGGCTGGCTATAACCGCCATATACACGGTTCATCTCGGCGACAAACTCACTCGGCTTGAGACCGCTGTTGGCCTGCGCAAAAAATTGCCGAGCCGGCTTGTACCATTGGTAGTGCATCACCGAATCGAAAATGTCGCCTTGCAGAAAAGGTCGCGGATCCATCAGTTGATCCGGCCATTTCGTCCACCAGGCCTCGCCGATCAGAAACAGCTCGGGATTGATTCGGCGCACAAACTTCCGGTAGTCACGCCAGAATCCAAGCGGGACATGCGAGGCGACATCGAGCCGAAAACCATCGACGCCATCCTCGGGATCGCCGTCGCCATTGGGGTCGAGCCACCGGCGGGTGACGTTAAAAACATGCTTCTTCACCTCCGGTTGCAGATCGCCCTCGAAGGCATGGCCTTTCCGTTTGCCCACCACGTTTACCTTTTTGAGTTCCGGCAATGTCTTGACGCCCAGCCAACCTTCGTAGCGAAATTCATCCTCCGACGTCTTAGGATCATCAATTGAAATGATGTCGTACCAGTCGCGGAACCGGCTCCGTGCTTGATTTTTCTTCAAATCCTCCCATGCCCAAAAAGTAATGCCGGTGTGGTTCCACGAGTAATCCATGATCAGCCGCATGCCGCGACGATGCACTTCACGGATGAGCTTGAGAAACAAACGGTCGGCCGCCGTCCAGCGCCATGTCGCCGGGTCAACTGGATTCTCCGCATCGATGATTGCCGAGTCACCGGCCGGATCGGGACCGAAAGTGCGGTCAATGTGCCGATAGTTGCGCGCGTCGTACTTGTGCAGCGACGGCGAGTCGTTGAGCGGGTTGAAATAAATGGCAGTGATCCCCAGATCCTGCAGGTAATCCAGCTTGTCGAGCACCCCCTGCAGGTCGCCACCGAATCGCCGTGCCGCTGCCAGTTTGTGAAAGTGTCCCTCCTCGCCCTTGGCCCAATCCTCCTGCTCGTACCAATCCTGATTCCACGGCGTCACCTCCCAGTTAGCCGGTACATAACCGGGATAGGCGCCCTTCATGAGCTCCGGCTTGGGATCATTGGAGGGATCGCCGTTCCGAAATCGCTCAACGAAAATCTGGTACCAGATCGCCTCTCTCGCCCAGCCCGGTGGCTCGTCAAATGGCGTCGTCAATGGCCGCGCTTGTCCAAGCGAAAGCCAAGCGAAACAGCATGCCAACCCAGTCGCCGATTTGCGAGAGACTGCCAGCATCGTTTCGTTAGTCGTTCATGCGCTGGATGATGTCTGTTGTGGACTTGCCGGGAACAAATGGAATGATCACGACCTCACCGCCGCCGGACTCCACCGCAACGCGCTCGCCGGCGTCCAGCGTCTCGGGTGTGTAGTCGCCGCCCTTCACGTAAACGTCTGGCTTGGCCAGGCACAGGAAATCCTCGGCGCGTCTCTCCGGGAAAACCGCCACCGAGCCGACTGATTCCAGCGCCGAAAGCACCAGCGCCCGGTCGGCTTCCGGGTTCAGCGGACGGCCTTCTCCTTTCAGTTGCCGGACCGACTCGTCACCGTTGCAGCCGACCAACAACAGATCGCCCAGCGCCGCCGCCTGCTCGAGGTAGGTGACGTGGCCGGCATGGAGCAAATCGAAGCACCCATTCGTCACCACCAGCCTCTTGCCGGCCTCGCGCAGCGACTCACGCCAGGCGGGCAATTGCTCCAGCGAAATGATTTTCTCTTGTGCACTCACACTGGGCTGAGCCTACACCCGGCCGGCTCAATAGCCAATCGCAGCGCCGTCCTTCCGAGCTTCCGAGCCGCCGTGGAGCAGGCCGGTCTCGTAGTCGATGCGGATCGCTTGATAGCCGCCACCGGCACCGCCGCGAGAGACATTGTGGCCTCGCTTTTTCAGCTCGTTCACCACTTCGTCTCTGACCCCACTCTCGACGATCAACCGCCCGCCATCGGACATAATGTCACCGGTTGGCGTGTCAGATCCGTCATGTCGGACGCGCGCGGCGTCGGAGGCGGCCTGCACGTTCATGCCGTGGTCTATGATGTTGACGAGCACCTGCGCGTGGCCCTGCGGTTGCATGTCGCCGCCCATCACACCGAACGACAAAAACGGTTTGCCGTCCCTCGTCACCATTGCCGGAATGATCGTGTGGAACGGCCGCTTGTTCGGCTCGAGCCGGTTGTGATGGTTTTCGTCCATTGCAAAAAGAGTCCCGCGATTCTGCATAGCGAACCCAACGTTGCCCGGCACATGGCCGGAGCCGAAGCCATAATAGTTACTCTGGATCAGCGACACGACGTTGCGATCCTTGTCCACGGCGGTCAGGTAAATCGTATCGCCCTTGGCCAGGCGCGGATCCCCCGCCGGCACACGCTGCGCCGCCTTGGCCATGTCGATGCGCTTGGCCTGCCGCTTGGCATACGGCTTGGAGATCAACTCGGCAATCGGCAGGTTTTTCTCCACCTGCGGGTCGGCGTAAAACTTGGCCCGGTCGGCAAACGCCAGTTTCTTGGCCTCGGTGTAAAGGTGAATGAAGTTGGCCGAGTTGTGGCCCATGCCGGCAATGTCATGTTGCTCGAGGACATTCAAAATCTGCAGCGCGGCGATGCCCTGGCCGTTCGGCGGCAGTTCCCAAACATCGTAGCCTCGATATCGGGCGCTGACCGGCTCGACCCAGTCGGCGGTGTGCTGCTTCAGGTCACGCAGCGTGATCAGGCCGCCAACCGATTCGCTGTAGCGCACGATCTCCTCGGCAATCCAGCCCTCATAAAATGCCTTCGCCCCTTCCTTGCCTATGGCACGATAGACCTTGGCCAAGTCACGATTCGTCATGCGCTCGCCTTCCCTCGGCGCCTTGCCGTTTTTGAGAAATGCCCGTCTTCCGGTCGGCGTTTCGCTGAGAATCGCCTCGCTGCCTCTCCAGTAGCCGGCGATGATCTGCGTCACGGGAAAGCCGTCCCTCGCATAACGAATCGCCGGCGCGAGCGATCTGGCCAGCGGCAGTTTGCCGAACCGATCGTGCAACGCCTGCCAACCGGAGACGCAGCCCGGCACCGACCAACTCAGCGGCCCCTTGATCGGGATGCGATCATGTCCGCGCTCGCGGATCAGCTCCCGCGAGATGCCGAGCGGCGAGCGGCCGCTGGCGTTGAGGCCGTAAA
>CAJWPV010000197.1 GCA_913045395.1 uncultured Verrucomicrobiota bacterium
ACACGGCCTTGGCCAAGGTGGCGAAGCTGGGTAACGAGGGAACCCGCGCCGCACTGGTCGAGCGCAGCATCGCCAAGGACGGCAAGTATGTGGCTCCCAAGCCGGTGGATGTCTCGGGCGTCGACCTGGCTGATCCGACCCTGATCTCCAAGGGCAAGATTTTGTTCATGACCAAGACCTGCTTCACCTGTCATCAAACGGATCCGGCCATCCCCGCGCCAGCCGGCTTGGCCTTGAAGGCGCCGCAATTTGTCGGCGACTTTTGGGGCAAGGAACGCGAGGTGCACATCGGTTACCTGGGTCCAATACAGAAGGTTATCTTGAATGAGGAGTATTTCATTGAGTCGGTGACCCAGCCTTTGGCCAAGGTGCTCAAAGGCGCCTTGGCTCCGATGGTGCTCGCGCCGGGCCTGGTGAGCAACGAGGAAATCCTGGCCCTGATGGCCTACGTGAAGTCCGTTAGCAAATAGATGAGTAGCGAACCCAAAGAGGACGTGGCAAAGCAGGATCCGCGTGAGGCAGTGGATCGTTCCTGCCGTGGTCCGGTGTTGTTTCTGGCATTCAGCGCCGTTACCTGGCTATTGGTGTACAGCGTCTTCGCGATGTTGGCCGGTGTCAAGGTACACGCCTCCGGCATGATGGCCGACAGCGCTTGGCTGGCCTACGGCCGTATCCAGCCTGCCTCGCAATTGGCGCTGCAATTCGGGTTTCTGGTCCAGTTGGGCCTGGCTGTCTCGGCTTGGATTCTCAGTCATCGCGGCAAGACGGTCTTGGTGGATGGCGGTTATCTGATTTTTGGCGGAATGCTTTGGAATATCGGCGTTACACTTGGTTTTCTCGGCATCCTGACCGGCAACGCTAGCGGGTTGGAGGGGTTGCAAATGCCGGGCAAGGTGCTACCGCTGTTGTTCTTCGGGTTCGTGCTGGTGGGGCTGAGCATAGTGCAGACTAATAATCGCCGTACTGATGAGGAAATGAGCCCGGCGCAGTGGTTCCTGTTTGCGGCCACACTATGGCTGCCTTGGGTGCTCGCCGGTTCATATTTGTTGATTCATTTTTTCAATGCGAAGGGTGTGATGGCCAATATCGTCGATTGGTGGTTTATTCAGAACTTCGCCAGGGTTTATCTGACGTTCGTCGGGCTGGGCACTCTATTTCACTTCCTGCCGGCCTTAAGTGGTCGGCAATTAATGGGGCGCGGGTACGCGCAATTTGCTTTCTGGGTCATGCTGTTGTTTGGCTCGGTCGGTGGCGTGGGTCCCGGCGCGCCGGTACCCGCCTGGTTGCCGGCGTTGAGCACAGTGTCAGCCGTCTTTTATTTCTTTGGCGTAATTGCAGTCTGGGTGAGTCTTAACCAAACGATCAGCGGTGCCTCCGCCGCAGATACAGCGGACAGCTTAGCCTATAATTTGATGCGCTTGGCTGCCCTGATTTTTATTTCGATGGGTGTGCTAAACGTGTTCTTTGCGTTTCCCGGCCCGGGTAGCGTGGCAGAGTTCACGACCTATGGTCCAGCGATGAAGCTGCTTTTCAACTTGGGCTTCATTGGCCTGATACTGGTTGCTGCGCTCTATCATATTTTCCCAAGCTTGGCTGGAATTGACTTCAGCCCAAAAATGACCCGGATCCAAACCACGGCTATTGTCTTTGGTGTTCTGGGGGCGACACTTCCGAGCGCACTTGGGGGATTGATGTCCGGTGACGCTGTACTGGGATCCGGTTTTTACTTCGCGAGCTTGGGCGACCTGCTTCTTTTAGCGGGGAGTGCAATTTTGTTCCTGAACTTTTTGGGGGCAATTTTGTTCTCGATAAAAAACTGTGGATGCCTTGCCGGCATTTGTTGCAGGGGTGAGAAGAAGGAGGCCAACGCATGACGATTGGATTGAGTTTTCTTTTAGGCCTGTTGGCCGGTTCGGTTTCCTACTTCATGCTCGGCCTGTGGTGGCCGCTCGCCGTGCTGTTGGGGTTATTTGCCTGGCTCGCCTTTGGCCTGCTTGACGTGAAGATGGACAGCACATTCACCCTGCTGGGCGGGATGCTTTTGGTTTTCTGCGTGTCGCTTTCCGGGATGGTGCTTCGGGCCAACGACCAATTAAGTGGCTTGCAGTATGTCGACACCCAGGATGTGGACGGAACCGAGTTTCGCTATCCCGTGCCCCCGCTTGGCCAAGCGCGGTACGGCGAGAAAATTTACAAGGCCAGCGGCTGCGTCGCCTGCCACACCCAGCAGGTGACCCACGAGAGTGTTGCATTGGACGTCAAGGCCATGGCCGGTGAGAAAAACCTCGCTGCGGTTCAGGAGGCGGCAAGTCGCTTTTACAAGTTGACCGGTCGCAAGGCGTCCGGTGGCGCTGCGCTTGGTTTACCGGCCGGTGAATGGGAGACGATCGTGACTGGCGCCAACGCTGCGGATGCGTCCAAGGCTCGCAACTTCCTGGCGGCGGCCGGTGCCTCGGTGGATGTGCAGGTGCGTTTTCGTGGGGAAGATCTGATGCATAACGACCTCCAGAATCCCGAAGGCCGCAACTGGGGCAGGCGCCGTTCAGTTGCTCAGGACTACCTGTTTGCCGAGCCGCCGATGCTAGGCTCTGTTCGTATCGGACCGGACTTGGCCAACATCGGAGCGCGATACAATCGAGATATGCTGATGAGCGTTTTACTGGATCCTAAAACGCTAAAGAAAGACAGTAAAATGCCGCAGCACGGTTTTCTCTTTGAACAGGCTGAAAAGGATGAGCAGAGACAGCCAACCAGGGAAGCAGAGGCATTGGTCGATTATTTGTTGAGCCTCAAGAGCGCGAACTACCCGTTGCCCGAGGCACCGGTCGACCAGCCGTTCACGTCCTCCATGCCCAAGCCCGCCACGGCTCCTGCTGAGGCGGCAGACACAGCAAAGCCCGACGAGGCCGGCAAGTAACCCAGCATTTTACGAGCAAAGATGGCGGCCAAACAAAATAACGAAAAAATAGAAGCAACCGACGCCGGTGTGGGTGGCCCGAAGCCTTGGGTGTTTGTCCTGATGGTGCTGACCCTATACTGGGCCATCAATTATCTGGACGGTCACGGTGGCGGCTTCAATGCAAAGGTGTATGCGCCCCACAAGGACGCCACCGTGGTTGCCAGCCTAAAGGTGCAAAAAACCCCTGAGGAACAAGCGTTGGAGGGCGGCGCCCGGATTTATCGCGGTATTTGTGCTGCCTGCCACCAGCCGAATGGTTTGGGCAATTCCAACGCGGGATTCCCTCCGCTGGTCAATTCTGAGTGGGTGCTTAATGCTTCACCGGATCGCATCATTGCGATTGTTTCAAACGGGTTACAGGGTCCCGTGGAAGTGGCAGGGCAGATCTACAATAAGGTGGCCATGCCGGCTCAGGGTGTTGCATTGAGCGATGAAGATATCGCCAACGTACTAAGCTACATTCGCCGAAACATCGACTGGGGGGACGCTCACAACCTGCCGCTGGTGACTCCGGAACAAGTTAAGGCCGTTCGCGATAACGACGCCATTGCCACCCGATCCACGGCGTGGACGGCTGATGAACTGAAACAGCAGTTTCCCGACAGCCAGTAGGCCCGAAACACAATTTTCGACTGGCGGTCGGCCGACCTCATTTTTTCTGGCGACAGGGCCGCCGCAAAAGCAGCTTGGCTGCCCCTTGCAATTCCGGTTCAATTCCTCTGGTTGCTGTTCGTGCCATGATTCACCAAGGATGACTTCAAGCTATCTAGCCATCGACCTCGGCGCTGAGAGTGGTCGAGTGATGCTCGGCACGCTCGAGGATGGACGCATCGTTCTCGAGGAACTTTCCCGCTTCAGCAACACGCCGATTCGCGATGGCGAGCGGATGTACTGGAACATACCGGCGCTGCTCGACGGGATCCGTGCTGGTTTGGCTAAAGCCGGTGCGCTTGGCCAGACGATCACCAGCGTTAGCGCCGACGCCTGGGGTGTGGACTATGTGCTCTTCGACGAAGCCGGCGAAATCATGGAACCGGTCTATCACTACCGCGATCCCCGTACCGCCGAGGCAGAAAAAACCGTCCTCGGCAGGGTCGATTGGCCCACGTTGTTCGAGGAGACCGGCGTTCAGTATATGCTGCTCAACACCAGCATCCAGTTGTGCGCC
>CAJWPV010000198.1 GCA_913045395.1 uncultured Verrucomicrobiota bacterium
CGGGTGGTGATCTGCATCAGACTGAAGCCCTCCTTCACGTGACGCCCAGGCCACAGCACCTCCTCGATGATCCTCTCCGTGCTGAACGTGTTGCCGATGGTGTCGAGTTCCGGCCCGATGAACGGAATGCCGTTATTTGTCGCCGGGCCGATTTTATGGCACACCGCACAGCCGGCCGTCTGAAACGTTTGACGACCGTTCACTGTGTTGCCTTTGGTCGACTCCTTGACCAGGGCGGCGACAAACTCCGCGCTGTAAGCAGGCACGGTGTTTTTAATGCCAGCCGTCTGGCTCAGGAAATTCATCAACTCCATCTCACTGCTGCCAAGCGATTGCAGCTTGGCCAAGGCTGCGGCCGCCGGCCCGGCTTCAAGTTTTCGCTTGGCCAAGGCAGCCGTCAGCGCTCTGCCGCCGCCCTCACGATTCAAAAACGCCGCCAGTATTCCGGCTGAATCCGCGCCGCCCACCAGCAATCGGGCTCCGTGATCGGCAGCGGTGCTCATGCTAAGGCGGCCCAGACTTTCGAGCGCGGCCAGTTTCAATTCCTCCGTCGTATCGCCGGAATCGATCAGCTTAGCCAAGCGCTTGGTGTCGTCGCCTCCCAACAAGCCAAGCGCCCGAACCGCAGCCAGGCGGATCGCCCCTGCCGACTGGTTGTCATCTACCAACGAAGCGATGTCGTCGTGCAAATCCGCCACCTGCCATTGGCCGATCAGGCCAAGCGCCTGCTCGCTCAATTCAGCTTGGTCACTTCGCAATGCCGAGCGGAGAACAGCAGCCAAGTCGCCTTCCGGCTTCACTCTGCGAGAGGCAGATGCGGCGTTCAGCGCAGCCAACGCCAAGGCGTGACTTTCCGCTGATCGGTGAAAGCCCGGCTCGAATATCGCTCGTAATTCCCCCTCCCCACCAATGCCGGCGATGCCGGTGAAGATCCCGCGTCGCCCCTCTAAGCCAATCTCATCCGACTTAGCCAAGTCCATCAGCTTGGAGAGCATTGTTTTTGAGCCCCCTTTTTCAAGTACGGCCGACAGGGCGCTAATGTTGTCTTTAAAATCCAAATCACCAGCGGTCAGTGCCGCCATCCAAACTGGTTCCTGATGACGCACCGCCTGCGTGAATGCATAGTCGATCCACTTGTCGCGTGGATGATTCATGACCGCCAGCGCCGCAACCTTGATCGCCCCGGGATACGGTGTTTGCCCGCATGCCAAGGCCGCCTCGAGCCGTACCTGCGGGTGGGGATCGTTCGCCGCCATTGCCAGCCACTCAACCGGCTTGGACAAGCGATCCTGCCAACGGCCAACGATGCGTGCCGCGAAAGCCCGCGCCCGGTGGTCTTTCGCGCGCAAAACGCGCCGGAGCAATTGAGGTTGCACCGACTCGATGGTCGCACAAAGGGCCAGCGCCTCGAATTGATGCCGTTCAAACAACTTGTCGTCGTTTTTCAATCGAAGCGCCCAACGCACCGCCGCTTCGCCGACCTGCGACGTATCGCGTTTACCTAACTCAAACTTGACCTGCTGGCGCGTCCAGCGCTCGGGCGACTTCAGTTGCTCAAGCAATTCCTCAATGGATTCTCCAACGATCTTTGGCTTAGGCGCAAGCAGACTGTCCTTGACACTCAGACGCCAGATTCGACCGTGGTGTAAATCACGCGTGGGATCCCGGAAGTAGTCATCCTGATGACAGATGATGGAGTTGTAAAAGTCGGCAATATAAATCGCGCCATCGGGGCCAATGCGAATATCGACCGGCCGAAAATTGCGGTGGCTCGACTTTAGCACCGGCTCCTTCCAATCGAGTTTGAAGCCGGAACCGTCCGGCATCAGCGCGAAGCGTTTTACGGTGTTTGACTTGAAATCATTCAACACAAATTGCCCCTGCATGGACTCCGGCAAGTGCCGGCCGTTGATCATTTCCACGCCGCAATAGCCCCCAGGATTTCCGATGCGGTCCAGCCGTAATCGATGCTTCGCAGGGATCGACGCCGGTGTAAGATAGGAAATACCTCCCGCACCATCGACGACGAGCGATTGACCCCACTCATCAAACACCACGCCCCAGGGATTGCCTGGACCCATGAAGTCATCCAGTAGACCATCGAGATGCAGACGCCGTGGACGAAGTCGATACACACCGGCCTGATAGAGCGACGAGACACCCCACGGCGTTTCCACTCGTGACTCGATGCCATCGCCCTGGCAGAAGAACAGCTCGCCATCGGGGCTCCATGTGAACGAGTTGATCGCCTGATGCGTATCTCCGGTGCCAAAGCCGCTCAGCAGGACTCGTCGCTCATCCGCGTGGCCGTCTTCATCAAGATCCCGCAGAAAAAGCAAATCAGTCGCCTGCCCCACGTACACACCGCCATCAGCTGTCTCCAGCCCGGTGGGTATGTTGAGGCCATCGGCAAACACCGTTGAGCGATCCGCCTGGCCGTCACCATCCGTATCGACGAGTTGAATGATTTTGTCGTTGGGAATCTCGCCCGGCTTCAAATGCGGGTATGACCAGGTGCACGCGACGTACATGCGACCTTTGGCATCCCATCGCATCGAAAGCGGATTCGCCACACCGAGTTTCTCTGAGGCGAACAAAGTCACCGCAAAACCTTCGGCTGGCTTAAATTCCTTCTTCTCATCCTGCGGGTCGAGTGCGGGCGTCGGCGGTGGCAATTCAACTTGCGATGTGATCACCGGCTTGGCCAAGCCTTTGGCTACGGCGACCACATTCGCCTCGGCGGCGGCAATCAACTCCGGGAGTTTCTCGTGCTCGTCACGAATGCTCGGGACGTTTTTCCGGCTACCGATGCTGAACACGCGCCGGTTGTCATCGCCAAACAGACATTTCCAGTTTGCCGGCCGCCAATAGTTAAACCACAGCCTGTGCTTTTCCCGTACAGCCGTAAGCAAATCCTCCAACCCTGCAAAACCGCTTGGCCGGTCAATGCCCATACTGACGGCAGTGCGGCTGGCCAAAGCCGCCTGTTTATCGGGCGCGACATGCTGGCCGTTTTGGGTAAGGGGCAACTCTTCGTTGGTAAAAAGATCAACAAAGATCGACTCGTGTTTCACGGCCTTTTGCCGCAACGCCTCAACATATAGCTTTAGGTCATCATTGCGCGATGTCAGATCGGGGAGCAGCGGGTTAGTGGCTTTTTCAAACGGAATCGGCGACAAGACAACCAAGCGGCGGTTGTTCTTTGTTAACCGTTCAAACAACTTGTCGGTTGCTTGGCTGAATGCCTCGACTCCGCGACCACCGGCAAAAGCTTCGTTTTTGCCAAGCTGCACCAGCACAGCAGTGGCTTTCAGGTCGTCGAGTTGCTTCTCCAGGTTGCCCAAGGCGTTGATGCCACGGTAGCCACCACGCCGCCATCGCTCCGTCTCTGTGCCCAGCGCGAACACCGTGTCCGCCTCCCACGACAGATCGCGAAACTTTGGCGGCTCGTTCTTGAAACGCGACGTCAGCAGCGTCTCCAAGTGTCCGCTGCGCTGGGCACGCACCATGTCCGTGCCGCCGAGGAACACAACGACATCATCCCCGGCCAATTCCAGCGGCGGCTCAGCGGCGGCCGCGCCAAGGCCGCCGGCAAGCATGCATAAGAATGAAACGATTTTCATGTCGTGGAAAAGCAGTCGCAGGGAATTCAGCCACAGTTGGCTCCGCCAAACGAGTCCCGTCTGCACTTGGCCAGGCGCGACTATCGGCGGGCGAGCTTGGGTGGGGCGGAGCGTTCTTGCAACCAGAGGACATCCTCGTTCCTCGGCGAGGGAACAAAAATAGGGATGTTGACGCCCTTACGGATCGGCACGGAGGTGCGGGGGTCGAGCCACTTTTTGATGACCGCATGGCCGTCGGCCAGCGTTACCCCACCGGCGTTGTTGTGGTAGCTGGCCGGATAATCGACCCAGCGGGTTGCTCTGGGATTGCGCGGGTTGTAGCCGCTCATGTCCACGGCGAAATAGCCGTTGTTGATGCGATCCTCCCGCTGGTCGAGCACCACGTACAGCTTACTCAACGACTTGCCGGCGGCATCAGAGAGCTTGCGGATCGGCCGGTAACCGGCCTGCCAACCCTGCAACGCCGGCGGG
>CAJWPV010000199.1 GCA_913045395.1 uncultured Verrucomicrobiota bacterium
GTAAGGTTCAGGTCGATCGTCTGCCGCCAGCCGTCGTCGCCGATCTCGTGCAGCGGCCCATCGCCCATGCTGCGGCCGCTCCCGCCGGCAACGTGGTAAAGTCCATTGAACCCGCCGAGTTCGCGCTTCGCCAAGTTGATTGCCTCGACGGTGGTTTGCGGGTCGGTCGCGTCACCGGCCAAGCCGCACGCTGCCTGGCCAAGCGCTGATTGAGCCTTGGCCAGGCTTTCGGCATTTCGTCCCACCACGACGACCCTCGCCCCCTGGCTGACGAACGCCTTGGCCGCAGCCAGGCCCAGCCCGGTCGTCCCGCCGACGATGACAAAGCTCTTATTGTCGAGGGCATGGTTCACAGCCCCAGTTTTTTGAAACGTGACTCGATGTGTTTGTAGTGGAAGTCGGTTGAACAGATGGCTTCGAGTTCACCCTTCTTGAAATGCCTGGCTACCTTCGGGTCGGACAGGAGTTGCGTGAGGAAGTCAGCGTTATCGCGCCCGGCGTGCTTTGTTTTCCATGTCTCCATGGCGTTGCGCTGGACAAGTGTATACGACTCCTCACGGGTGAGTCCCTTGCGGATGAGAGCGAGCAGCACCGACTGTGAGTTCCACATTCCAAGCGATTGGTCGAGGTTCTTGGCCATGTTTTTCGGGTAAACGATCAACCCTTTTGTAAGGCTGGCGAGTTTGTGGAGCATGTAGTTGAGCAGCGTGCAGGAGTCGGGGAAAATCACTCGCTCGACGGAGCTGTGGCTGATGTCGCGCTCGTGCCAAAGGGCGACATTTTCGAGCGCGGCGACGGCATTGCCGCGCAGCACGCGGGCCAGGCCGGTGAGCCGCTCGCCGGTGATGGGGTTGCGCTTGTGCGGCATGGCGCTCGAGCCTTTTTGGCCCTTGGCAAAGAACTCCTCGACCTCGAGCACTTCGGTGCGCTGAAGGTGCCGGAATTCTGTGGCCCAACGCTCGATGCTCGCGCCTACGAGCGCGACGGTGGTCATCAACTCGGCATGAATGTCTCGCTGCACAACCTGCGTCGCGATGGGCGCTGGCTTGAGGCCAAGTTTACGGCAGACGAACGACTCGATCTTCGGCGAGAGGTGGGCGTTGGTGCCGACTGCGCCTGAGAGTTTGCCGATGGCGATACGCGGCTTGAGGGTTTCGAGTCGCTGGAGCGCCCGGCCAAACTCGTCGTACATCAGAGCCATCTTGAGGCCGAAGGTGGTTGGTTCGGCGTTGATACCGTGACTGCGGCCGATCATCGGCGTAAACTTGTGCTTGCGTGCTTTGGTGGCGATGACTTTGCGCAGGCGCTTCACGTCGGTGATGAGAATTTTCAGCGACTCATTCATCTGCACGGCGAACGCGGTGTCGATGATGTCGCTGCTTGTCAGCCCAAAGTGCAGCCAGCGACTTGCCGGTTTGCCGATGTTCTCGCCGACATTCGTGGTGAACGCGATGACGTCGTGGTTGAGCGTCCGCTCGAGTTCGCGGCAGCGCTTGATGCTAAACGAGGCGTTGGCCTTCATCTGCCTGAGGTGCTTCTTGGGGACGAGGCCCTCGCCGCAAAGCGCCTCGGCGGCGAGCAGTTCGATCTCCAGCCAGATCTCGAGCTTGCGCTGTTCAGTCCAGATATCCCGCATCTCGGGACGGGTGTAGCGTCCTATCATCCGCCGTCAGTATACCGGACTTGACCAAGCGCGGCGAGTGAGATGTATCCCACGCCGCTTGACCGCAAGGGGCCGTGATGCCAAGGATGCCGCATGCGTCGCTCGTTTTTTATAGTTGCCGGTCTCGCCCTGGCCACCGCGCTTGGCCAAGCGAAGGATTTTTATATTCATACCTGGACGAAGCACCACGCGAATAAACACTTCTGGGCCGAGGGCGGTGCCGCCGGGGATTTCAACCGCGACGGCCACCCCGACCTGGTCGT
The DNA here is from genome assembly GCA_913045395.1 of uncultured Verrucomicrobiota bacterium. Lineage (GTDB taxonomy): Bacteria > Verrucomicrobiota > Verrucomicrobiia > Limisphaerales > UBA1096 > UBA1096. The sequence goes on from CAJWPV010000199.1 coordinate 1,927, forward strand.
GGGCCCGTACTGGTATGCTGGGCCGGGCTACGGCAAACGGCATGAAATTTATCCCGCCATCGAGTCGTTCGAGATGAAGGGCGCCGACGGTGAACTTGTGAAGTTACCTGGCTTTCCCGGCGCGCTCAGCGGGCGCAACGGTTACTCGAAGAACTTCTTGTGTTTTGTTTACGATCTCAACGGTGACGAGTGGGATGATGTTCTGGTGCTGGGCTTTCCCGGCGCAGAATCGCCGTGGTACGAAAATCCGAAGGGCAAACCGGGCCACTGGAAGAAGCGCACCGCTTTGGCCATTACCGACAACGAGTCGCCGCACTTCACCGACATCACCGGCGACGGCAAGCCAGAGATCGTTTGTAACTCGGAAGGATACTTCATTTACGCCGAGCCGAATTGGCATAATCCGGATCAGCCGTGGACGGTTCACCGCGTTACGCCCAAGGGTGCCTGGCAGCGCTTCACGCACGGCATGGGAGTGGGCGATGTCAACGGTGACGGACGCCGCGACATCATGGAGAAGAACGGGTGGTGGGAGCAACCGGCCTCGCTCGAAGACGATCCGAAATGGACGTTTCATCCGTTCCAGTTTTCGCCAGGCGGCGGCGCGCAAATGTATGCCTACGACGTGGACGGTGATAACGACAACGACGTGATCACCACGCTCGCAGCGCACGGCTACGGTTTGTGCTGGTATGAAAACCAGCCTAAAGACGGCGGCATCACGTTCGTCGCTCACACGTTCATGAACGCCAAGCCGGAGGAGAACCAGTACGGGGTCAAGTTCAGCCAATTGCACGCAATTGACTTGGTGGATATGAACCGCGACGGCCTGCTTGATATCGTAACCGGCAAGAGGTTCTGGGCGCACGGCCCGAGCGGTGATGCCGAGCCAAGTGCTCCCGCCGTGTTGTACTGGTTTGAGCTGCGGCGCTCGAAAAAGAATGGCATCGACTGGGTACCGCACTTTGTTGATGACGACTCTGGAATCGGCACGCAAGTGATGGCCACCGACATGAACCAAGACGGTTGGCCGGACATCGTTGTCGGCAACAAAAAAGGGGCCTTCGTGCACATTCAGTCGACTGAAAAAGTGAGTCGCAAGGAATGGCGGCAAGCCCAGCCCAAGCCGCACAAAGCCGATTGACAATCGGCACAACCAAGCCGACCCTTCTGCCGTTATGAAAGCCAACTGGATAACCTCGCTGACACTGGCGCTTGGCCTCTGCGCCTGCGGCGGATCGAGTAATGCGGCCAGGGATAAAAAGCCCAAAAAGGAGGAATCGACCTCCGCCGGAAACCCGTTGACCGCGCCGATCGATTACATCGGTGCTGTCGGTAAGGCCAAAAAAGTCTCCGAGAAAAGAGTCAACCTCGCCAACATCCAAAACGCCATCAGGCAGTTCCACGCAGTGGAAGACCGATACCCCAAGACCCTCAACGAACTGGTGAGCGAAGGCTACTTCCCGCGTCCGCCCAAGCCGCCGCGTGGCATGCGCTACATCTACAACTCGAAAACCGGCCAGGTTGGCGTGCGCTAAACCAAGCGTTGGTGCGCTGTTGACTTCCGTGTTGTGGTAATTCATTATTCTGTGACAACGCGACCTTCGTCGTTTCTTTTTATTTCATGAGTCACAATACGTTCAACACGTTGCAGTCGTTTGAACTTGGAAACGGTCAACAGGGTAAATTCTATTCGCTGCTGGCACTCGCTGAGGCCGGCTTGGGTGACATAGCGCGCCTGCCGGTTTGTATCCGCCTGGTTTTGGAGTCAGTCCTGCGTCATTGTGACGGTCAAAAGGTGACGGAACAGAACATCCGTCAACTCGCTGCCTGGCAACCCAAGGCAGAGCGTACCCAGGAGATCCCATTTACTGTTGCCCGAATCGTGTTGCAGGACTTTACCGGCGTGCCGTTGTTGGTGGATCTGGCAGCGATGCGCTCAGCGGCAGCGCGATTAGGCAAAGACCCGAAGATCATCGAGCCGTTGGTGCCGGTGGACTTGGTGGTCGATCACTCGGTACAAGTGGATTTCGCCGGCTCGGAGGATGCGATGGACAAGAACCTCGACATGGAGTTCACGCGCAACCGCGAGCGCTACCAGTTTCTCAAGTGGGGCATGCAGGCATTTGACACGTTCAAGGTCGTGCCGCCAGGCATCGGCATCG
>CAJWPV010000200.1 GCA_913045395.1 uncultured Verrucomicrobiota bacterium
CAAACATGTCACTTAAGGCGTTCCATTTAGTTTTCATCATCCTCTCGATCCTGTTTACACTTATGTTTGGCATTTGGGGAGTAATGAACCACGGCTCCAGTGGCCAGACGGCTGAGTTGGTGATGGGTATCCTCTCGCTGATCGGAACGGTTGGCCTGTCGATTTATCTTTATTTCTTCCTGAAGAAATTCAAGCACATCAGTTACCTGTGAAACGTAGGCACACATTCTGGCTGTTGATCTTCGCGTTGGCCATGGCCGCTTGGCCGAGCACGCTTGAGGCGTGTGCGGTATGCTTCGGTGACCCCGACTCGCCGATGACCAAGGGAATGCAATGGGGCATTGCCAGTCTATTTTTCATTTTAGTGCCTGTGCTTGGTGGTGTGGGTGGTTTTTTTGTATTTCTTATCAAACGTGGAAAGGAATACGGGCATCTTCAAGATCCAGAATTATTTAAAGAATAGCTATCAGAATGGACCTCTTATCATATATCGTTGAAATATTCTCCTTCCCGGAACTGGTCTCCCAAAACGGTGGAGACATTGATGGATTGGTCATCGCTGTTCATCTGCTGATGCTGGTACTCTTTATCGGCTGGATCATTTATTATTTTGTCGCGCTGTGGAAGTTCCGGGCCTCCAACAATCCCAAGGCGGACTACAAGGGCGTTAAGACCAAGACGATCACAAACTCGATCGAGGGTGCTGTCATTGTCGCAGAGTTGGTCCTCGTCGTGGTGGCCACTTACTTCTGGAATTTTTATGTCAACAAGGCGGACGACTTCAGCGATGACAGTGTGATTCGCGTCACGGCCGAGCAGTTTGCCTGGAACGCCCGTTATCCCGGTGCCGACGGGAAACTGGGCGCCCAATCCAAGACCCTCGTTTCTGGTGCCAATCCTTTCGGCATCGACAAGACCGATCCGCATGGTGAGGACGACGTCGAGGTGCTCAAGTCCGACATCGTGGTTCCGATGAAAAAAAATAAGGACGGCACCTCGAAAAGTATCACCATCGACCTGGTCTCGAAGGATGTTATCCACTGTTTCAAGGTGCTGCCCCTGCGCGTTTGTCAGGACGTGATCCCCGGCATGCGCGTTCCGATTCACTTCAGGCCAACCAAGGTTGGCCGTTACCAGATCACGTGCGCCCAGCTTTGTGGCGACGGCCACGCCCGCATGAAAGGTGCCGTGAAAGTTGTTGATGAGGCAGAATGGGACGAGTGGTACAAGGCTGAGATCGAAAAGAAAAAACCGGCTGGAGATAAGCCCGCCGCTGTTGCGCCTTCCAAGGACGAAAAAGCTTGAGCAACGCCTGGTCTGACCGAATTCCCGGGGCGCTCTGAACAGGGTGCCTTTTTTTTGACAAGATGGAATCCAACTCGCAAATGGTGCGGCTGGTTGTATGGAGCGGATTGGCCGTGGTGATTCTGGCCGTCCTGTTTGCCTTTGTACGCGAGCAGCGCGCCCCGAGTTCCAGCCCCGCCGACTCCAGCTTGATCAAGCGGGACCTGCCGGTCATCTCGCAGTTGACCGACTTCAAGCTGACCAACCAGTTGGCCAGGCCGGTCGGTCTGGCCAGGTTTGCCAACAAGGTGTGGTTTGCCGACATCATCTTCACGCGCTGTCCCGGGCCGTGCCCGGTAATGACCCGGCGTATGGCCGAGTTGCAGGCGCACTTTGCCGACGAGCCAGATGTTGCATTTGCCACACTCACGACCGATCCGGGCCATGACTCGCCGGCCATTATGCGGCGTTTTGCCGATCGCCACGAAGCGAACAACGAGCGTTGGCAATTTCTTACCGGCGACAAGCCAGCGATCGTGCACCTGGCCGTCGATGAGATGAAACTCATTGCCCGCGCGAAACCGCCCGGCGAACAAACCACGCCGGAGGACCTGTTCATCCACGCCACCATTTTCGTGGTGATCGACCGGCAGGGACGCCTCCGTGGAGTCCTCGAGAGCCTCGAAGATGATTGGAAGGAAAAAGCCATCGCTATTGCCAACACATTACTGGATGAGTCTTCACAATGACTGTACAGGATTTGCCGTTCATCAACGCCTGCCTCAACGCGCTCGCCACCGTGTTCCTCACGCTCGGCCTCGTCTTCATCAAGAAGGGAAACAAGACCGCGCACCGCAACTGCATGATCAGCGCCTTCGTCACTTCAGCCGTGTTCCTTGCCTGCTACCTCACTTACCATATCAACACCGAGGCTGTGACGCGGTTCGTCGAACCGGCGTGGTTCCGCCCGATTTACCTTGTGCTGCTGCTCACCCACGTCGTGCTGGCGGTGGTGATTTTGCCACTCATTTTCATCACGCTAAGCCGTGCGCTGAAGGAGCGGTTCGAGCAGCACAGAAAAATCGCCCGATGGACCTGGCCGCTCTGGATATACGTCTCGATCACTGGTGTGCTGATTTACCTCCTGCTCTACCAGATTTTTCCCCAGCCCGAGCCGGCTCGGCCGCCGGGCGTTGAGCAACCGGTGGCCAGGTAGCGCCTGGCTTCAGGCGCGCGGATGCGCCTCGTCGTAGGCGCGCTTGATCCGCTCGGTGGTCACGTGCGTGTACACCTGCGTTGTCGTGAGATTCGCGTGTCCCAGCATCTCCTGCACGCTTCGCAAGTCTGCCCCGGCATCGAGCATGTGCGTGGCGTAGCTGTGGCGCAGCTTGTGCGGCGTGAGAGTCGGATCCAGCCCGCAGACGGTGAGATATTTTTTCAGCCTCAGCTGAACCAGGCGCGGATAGATGGCGCTGCGTTTTTTCTCTGATGCGAAGAACACCGGCTCGTCGAGCGCGGGTGGCTTGGCCAGGCGTTCCCAGTAAAGCCGGATCGCCTCGACGGCGGCGCGGCCGATGGGCACTTGCCGTTCCTTTTTGCCTTTGCCGTGCACGTTGACGACCAGATCGTCCGGCTCAATCTCCCCGGCCAGCATCCGGCAGATCTCGCCGATACGCAGGCCGCACGAGTAAATCGTCTCGAGGATTGCTCGGTCGCGAAGAGATGGCACTTGGCTGACTTTTCTCTTCGTTCCATCCTTAACACTTAGTTCCCGCATCGGCGCGTCAAGCAGCGCGTTCATCTGGTCGATGGTCAGGAATTGTGGCAGCCGCTTCGCCGGCTTGGGCAGGGTAACATCCTTTACCGGCGATGACTCGACGAGCCCGCGCCGCATGAGGAATTTGTAAAACGAGTTGAGCGCACTGAATCGCAGCCGGATGGCCGCCTGGCTGAGTTCCCTGCGGCCAAGCTGCCGGAGGAACAGCCGGAAGTCGTTCCGCTCCAGTTCACTCCAGCGTACAGGCGACTCGTTGGTGTCGCGGTACCACTGCTCGAACTCGTCGAGCGCCTGCCGGTAGTTACGCTGTGTGTACACCGAGGCGTCCTTCTCGTTGGAGAGGAATCGGAAAAACTGCCCCGGCCAATCCGCAGGCGACAGGCTGTTCTGCTTGGGCTCCGGCACGGTAGCAATTATATCGGCTCAATCCGGCTTTTTGGAGGGTAATTTGCCGCTTAGCCAAGTAGTCTGTCGGCAAATGAGGGTGCGATCGACAGGTTGGCTGGCTGGTTTGGCGGCCATGGGGGTGGTTGGAGGCTTGATCGCGGAGGAGGTCAAGCCGGCATCGGAACTGCCCAAGAAATTCATCCGCATGACGATGAACCCGGAGCGCCTGCGCATTCCACAGTCGCTCGACACGTCGATCATCCGGTTTGTGCCGACCGACGAGAAATTGGCCAAGGCCGGCGTAACGGTGGACCTAATCGGCGCCATCCACATCGGCGACCAGGTCTACTTTCAAAAACTCGACAAGAGTTTCAAACAGTACGATGCGCTCCTATATGAGATGGTGGCGGAGAAGGATGAAACCGGTGGTGCGCCGCAACGATGGGAGGACCGGGATCAGCCCGGGACGGGAACCGCGGAGGCATCCGGGAAGACATCAGTCTCCGGGGAGAAAAGTTTCGAGGCCGGCATGACCGCGATTGGTGGCATGCAACTCGGTGCGAAGGACATGCTCGGGCTTTCGTTCCAGCTCGACGGGATCAACTACAACGCCCCCAACATGGTGCA
>CAJWPV010000201.1 GCA_913045395.1 uncultured Verrucomicrobiota bacterium
CGCAGTAATCAGCGTGATGGTTGCACCGTCAGACGGCAACGATAGATCGACATGACCCACGCCAGGACGGGTATCGAGCCAGACACGCATATAGCCGCGTGGTGAGATAGTGGCGATGCGATGCAGCCCGTCAACCTCCTGATCGACCCGAATATGCAGGCCGGTGATGAGCGCCGGGGCATTGGCATCGGGGTTGTACAACTCGAGCCAGTCGCGGCCACCCTCCCCAGCGTCGGCGAGCCATTCGTTGATGACAAGCTTCGTGAGGGTCGCCGGTTGCGTGGGTTTATTGAGTTTGCCAAACGTCGGATTGGCCGTTGTCCAGCCGCTAGCCGTGCGGACAATCGACGAGCCGATGGCCCCGAATGTCACGGCATCAACGCGCTGGCCATCGGTATCAAACAACGCAACCGAATCGCCCGCTTGATCAAGGCCAAAGCTGGCTCGCAACCCGTCGCCCCCCACCGCGCCGCACCAGATACCAAGCAGGCCATCTTGGCCAAGTGCTGTACCGTCCGGGAATGTGAACGTGTTGTCATCACCATCACGCAACGTCCAGCCAGAGAGATCAACGGCCGCCTCTCCAAGATTTTGAAGTTCGACAAAGTCTGGCTGAGGTGAGAGGAGCGACTGCACATGAACCTCATTGATGCGAACCGGCGGCACGACAGCAGCAGCGCTAGCCCTACCGGGTGAGCCGGCCTTGGCACTACTATCGCGCCAGTTCGACGCTGCGCCTGGATCGCCCAGAAGATCGATCAACTCTAACGAATGGCCACCACCATCAGCCAAACTTGGCCAGGCGCTGGCGTCACTGAAATCCACCTCGACAACACGGCGCCACCTGGCATCGAGCAAGGCCAGGCGCTCCCCGCTGTTCGACAGGCTGCCCCGATACCAGCCATTCACAGTCAAACCGGGGTAGCGCACCTTGAATGTGTCGGGGTCATTGTCGGACGCCAGCACGAGGAACTCGCCAGGGCCAATGACCGCATCGCCGGCGAATGTAAAGTCGATTCCATCGAACCGATGCCAACCAAGCGGCACATCGAACGTTCCGCTGTTGTGCAACTCGACAAACTCGTACTCACTACCACCTGGCGGGTTGTACATGATCTCGGTGAAACGCAGCGGCGACCCGGCCCGCCCGGCCTGGAACGAGTGCTCGACCAGCGCACTCCATTGGCCATTGAGCATCGAGCGGGCGCGAATCGTGGTGTCGCGTGTCAACTTGATCGGCTCCGAATATAGAACCACGCCGTCGGCCACCTCGGCACCACTGCGTTGACCAAGCGACAACTCGGCGTTGATGAGCATGTCGGAACTGCCGAGGCCAGAGTTAAGGCCATGAATGGCGAGAATGTTGTTTCCGCTCTTCAGCCTGTTAATGTGCTTGCCGACGTCGAAGCTAACCCAAGTCACCGCCGATGCATCGTCGTGCCCACCGTTGGCGCCGGCGTTCCAGGCGGGGTTGAGTGCGGCGTTGGCGTTGGCGATGCGGGTGCCGTTGAGGTACGCGACGAAGCCGTCATCATACTTCATCCAAAGCATCATGAAGTTGGATTTTTTTTTGTCCGATGCCGACACGTTGAAAGGGATGCGCACGAACACCGACTGGTTGATGTCGTTCATCTCGGTGTCCACGTCGATGCCGATGTGCGCGTCGTAATCAGCGTTTTGGTCGTAGCCGACACCGTCGTTACCACTGTCCCAGTCGTCATGGTCAAACGGCTCTTTGCCGCCGTGCCAAGTTTTTCCAAGGTCATTGCCACCATTGTCCACGGACGGAACCATTGCCCATTTTTCTGCATTGCCCTGTAGAACAGTTTTACCTGTTTCCACCATCGCTCCCGGGCGGCGCGGATCGGCGCCATCGACCGTGTAATACACCTCGCCCTTGGATGCACTTAACGTGAGTTGATAACCTGTCGGGACAGCCCCGCCATTCTGGGTGAACTGTGGTGTATTATCGGAAAACTGAATCTTTTGCCCGGCCATTTGGCCCATGACGATGGCGCGGCGGCGCGGTACCCAGGTAGTCTCAACATGCGAACTGAGATTTCCCAGAACGCCGGACATTTCCTGCTTCATTTCGCGAAAGCGACGCAGCACATTCTCATCAGTCAGAGCGCCACCGTTAAAGTAGTGAATCTGCACCCGGTCGGCAAAGCGCATCCGAAACTCCGGATTCTTCTGCAACGCTCTATAAAAAACAGCAATGTCCGCGCCGCCGGCGAGCGGACCGCTACTGAGATTGTTTCCGGTGACACTGCGGCCGTTGTTGCCGAACGACCACTCGGCGTCCCACACGAGGAAGCGCCACTTCGCGCCGGGCACGCGCTCGCAGGCGGCGCGCCAGTTGTTATGCGGCCAGTCGCCGGTGTTGGCGTAAACATTGAGCATGATGTAATCGATGAAATTGTCGATGTCCAACAACCTCTCAACAGCCGAATAGTTTTGTGGGATGGTGAGATTTCTCTGTAAAGCGCTCTTGAGTTGGTTCCACTTCACCATGTTGCCTTCGCGAAGCTCACCGAATTGCGCGATGATGTCCCACTCCGAATCGCTGCCGTTCCACGAGTTCAGAAAGTCGCTGTCAATACGCTCAGTAGGGTTGTAGTAGCCTTTGTTTGAACCGTTTAAATAGAGGTTCATGAACGTGCCTCGGGCGGCGACCTGCCCCATGTCCGCCGAGAGCCGACGAACCAGTTCGTCGATAATGAACGGATTCGAATGGTCATTCATCCCGGCTCGTAAAACAATGTGATTGAAATCCTGAACCTGCAGCTCGGGGAAAATAGCATGGCGCAGCCTCCCCGGCCCGTAATCGCCGCGGAAGTAAAGACGAAAGGAATACTTCCCGGCGGGCGGTCCTGAGTTTGGGTTGTAGCGCCCGCGAATATAGTCGCCGCCCTGCACGCGCAGACCAGCGTTGGCCTGGAGTGTCTCGCCGGTGTCAGGATAAATCAGCTCCATTGAGACTGGTCGTTCCCAGGCAATGCCGCGCTTGGTCGTGTTGCGAGGGTTTGTTTCCATGATGCCCGTGTTCCCCCGCAGGTTGGATTGCTCCGTCACCAGTGACATCAATGGAAGCGATGTCACCGACTTGCCAAGGTTGTAGGCAAACGTGTGCGTCTCGACTCGCGACGGCAGCATGCCGCTCTTGAACACGGCCGCCCGCACCACGGTCGTCCGTCTCACCGCCACCGGATTAATGTACTTCTTTCCGTTGGATGCGGTCGGCTCAGAGTAGTCGGTCGTATAGCGGATCACTGCATCCGGCTCGTCAGTTATAATGTGCACCTGAAACTGGGCATCGTAAATGCCCCGCTGCGCGCTGAACTGCGGCGGCGCAAGCAGGCCACGAATCGTCCTACTACCGTTGGCCCTTCCCGGCGTGGGTGACTCAAACCAGCCCCATCCGCCCTTGGCCAGGCGGCCGTAGGAAATGTTGCTACGCTGCTCGGGATAAGCTGGTGTAATCTCGTCGGTGACACGGCGCGGTAACTCCGGGCTGAACAAGCCAAGGTACTCGCCCTCGACACCCAGCTTGAAATTCGTGTGCAGCGTCTGGCCAAGCGCATGACGGTTTTTTCCCGTGGCGTGCACAACGAGCGAACCGCTTGGCCGGATCGTCACGCTAGGGAACATCCACTTACCCGGCTTGGCCGCGTCGTCGCTCAGCGACCAGCCAGCAAGATCCACGGTGGCATCACCGGTGTTGCGCAGTTCGATCCAGTCCCCAGCTTCGCCCTCCTCGTCCTTTAGGCCGTCACGGTTGGCCGCGAGGATTTCGTTGATCACCACCTGGCCAAAGTCGTGGTTGACGTCCACATTGTAATGCCAACCTTCCGCGGCGAGCCTGTTCGGCTCCGCTGCCAAGTCGGTCACGCCGTGGTCCGCCACCCAGTCGATCGTCACGATGCCGCTCCCAGTCGACTCGAACTCAATCTGCCACGGACCGCTCGCCACACCGACGATCGACGACGGTGCCTTGCCGTTCACCAGCACATCGGCCGCCTCGAGGCCGCGGACCGGCTCACTGAAATAAAGGCGCACGCGGTTCAGACCGC
>CAJWPV010000202.1 GCA_913045395.1 uncultured Verrucomicrobiota bacterium
AAACGCTCCTCGTAAACCACCTTGCCACTCTTCATGTCTATGCACTCCATGAAACCGGACATGTTCACGAAGTAGGCGAAATCCTCACGAACGACAGGCGTGCCCAAGCGGTTCTTCTTGGAGCGTGGATCGTGCCACAACCGCTTGGCCGTGACATCGCCACTGCCCCCCGGCTTCACCGCAATCGACGCCCCAAAATAACCACCCATCGAGAGCACCAATTTCCCATCGTAAACCGGGGACGTGTAGATGAGAGGATTCAACCCGTTGCAGCGCCAAAGCTCACTGCCATCCTCTGGGCTGAGGGCGCGCAGCGTGTTGGCTTCGCTAAGAATCAACTCATGACGGCCCTGCACCTCGATGATGATCGGCGTGGTGAACGCACCGTTAATGCCGCCGTTAGCCCCGCGGAATCCATCGACACGATTCGGGTCATCCTTCTCCTGAACCTTGCGCTTCCAGACCGTGCGGCCTGACAGCTTGTCGAGAGCGTGAAGCGAAGAGCGCGGTCCCGGCCCGTGATAGACGATGCACAGATCGCCGAACAACACCGGCGAGGTGCCGTTGCCCCAGATGTGATCCTGCGGCCCAAGCTTGCGGTGCCACAACTGCTGCCCCTCTAAGTCGTATGCAGCAACCCCGGCCGATGCGTAGTTGGCCACCACCACGCGCCCGTCAGTCGCCGGCGATCCGGAACAGTAAGGGTTGGTCTTGTGAGTCTTTTCCGCCTTGGTGTAGGTGACACCGGTACGCCAGAGCAACTCGCCAGTGCGCTTGTCAAAACACATCACTGTGCGCCTCTTGTCCGAATCGGTTGCCTGGGTGATGAAAACCTTGTCGCCCCAAACGATCGGTGAACTGTTGCCGCGATCCGGCAATGGCACCCGCCAACGGACATTTTTCTTTGTTCCCCACTCCAGCGGTATCTTTTCCCCGCGCACAATCCCCGACCCCGCAACGTCGCCACGCCACGACGGCCAGTTTTCAGCCTCGGCCGAAAAAGCCAAGCCGGCGACAAACGCAATCATGCATGAGAAACAAAAGGATCGGCTCACGGGCCGATGCTACACTGTAAACTCGACCAAAGGCAGTTTTTTAACTATTTTTTGCCCGCTGGCCAGGCGCCTGACCTACTTTAACGCCTCGAGAATGACCCTGGCCACCTCCCCGCCCAAAACTTCGGAACCATCCTTTGTATAGTGCACATTGGCGGGCAACATGATTTCTTTCATCCGCTTTTTGCTCATCGTGAACAGGTCATGCGTTGGGATACCGTGGCGGATCATAACGCGGGCCGCGGCCGCGTTGTATTTGATCGAGTCGCCAACGTAACGTCCCTTCGATCCGGGCGGAACCGGCGTGGTGTTGCGCCAGACCAACTTGGCATTGGTTTTCTTCAGGCGCACTACAAGCCGTTCGAGGTTCTTTTCGTACTCCTGAATTGAGACCTGCACCTTGCCGCCCTTTTCCTTGGGGAATAGGTTCTCACCGTTTGGCCCCATATATTTCAGGTCGTGCAATCCCCAGTTGAAGTGAATGACGTCCCACTTTTTCTTCCCAAGCCAAGCATCGATTTGTTCGAGTCCCTTGATGGTCGGGCCGCCGTTGGTTGGGATGCGGTGAAGGTTGACCTTGCCCTTGAGCAGCGCCCGGGTCGGCAGCGTGTACCCTATGGAGATCGAGTCGCCGATCAGCAGCACGCGTGGCAAACCTGACACCTCCTTGATCGGAGCCATCGGGTTGGGTCGCTTGGGTTTGGCGTTTTGCACTTGGCCAAACACGGGTAACGCAAGCAGCGTCGTGAACAGGAGTGGGATCAACTTGGTCTTCATGATACTTTAAGACTGGTCGTCGGAAAAAATCCGGTTGGCCTCCTCGAGCGTCTCCTTCGAGCCAATGTCGTACCACGTGCCGGGCACGCTCCATGTGTACACCGGTATCTGCGGATACAGCCACTGGATAAGGCGGCCAGGCTGATCGGGGTTGTTGCCATCGTTGATGTATTGGTCAATGAGCGGCAGCACCGCCTTGGGATAGTGATAGAGCGCAATGCCAATCAGTGTTGATTTTGGTGCAGCCGGTTTTTCCTCAAAGCTGAGAATGCAACCGTTGGCGTCCACCTCAACCACACCGAACTTGGTGGCTTCATGCAGGCCGCCGACGTCGTAAACACCGAGCACGGGAGCTTTTTTTTCGGCGCACAATCGGCCGTACTCACCAAGCGCATTGCTGAAGAGGTTGTCGCCAGCAACCACAATCACGTCATCGTCAATGTTTCGATTTTTCAAAACCAGGTGCAGATCGCCGATCGCGCCGAGTTTGTTGTCATCACCGGTGGAGTGATCGTTCACCACCCGCACCGGCGCGGCGAAGTCGGAAACGTCACGACTGCCAGCCCAATCCTCAAAATGTTCCGCAAACTTTTCGTTGGTCACGACGAACGCCTCGTCGATGGCCTCTATCGGCCCGAGGCTTGCCAGGACATGATCGACCATCGGCTTGCCAGCGATCGGCAGTAACGGCTTGGGTCGATTGAGAGTGAGCGGGTAAAGGCGCGTGGCGTAACCGGCGGCTAATATGACCAATTTCATCCTGGGCACGGGAGCCTAAAAAGACCGGTGGGGTAGGTCAACGCCGAGCAGAATTAAAAATATGAAAAAAATATGAAACCTTTCCCCACGCCATGCGTACAAGCTGACGTCATCGTGCTCCATTGTGAGCGCGGTGTATTTTCATCGGGTTGGCCCCCGTTCGGTTGCAAAGACTGGACGGGGGCTTTTTTGCGTGTTCCCATCTTACGGGCTATTCCACCTCAAACAAATCACTCCCGGCAAAGCTGACATCCCCGCGTCCCGGTGGGCCCGGGAATACCACGGTCACGTCTTTTTTACCTTTCGCTGCGTTGGCGGGAATCCGCAGCGTGCCACGAATACTCGTGCGCGATGTGCGGGATAATCCTGTCAGGTCAATTTCCCCAATGCTTACTCTCGAGGGCCGGATTTGCAATGGCGGCAACGGCGGTTGTGCATTGCCGTTTAACATCACGGTCACCGTCAATCGTTTCCCCGCCAAGCCACTTCCCGGAGTGACGCGGATAACGCCTCCGCCTCCGGGTGGGTCGCCTCCACCTCCCGGTTGCCCTCCTCCGCCTCCACCAGCCCCATTGGGAGTGCCGTGGTACTTGGCCAGAAAGTACGGGAACTCCGCTGTGACAAAATAGCCGTAGTCGAAGCCGAAGAAACTCGCCTCGTCGAACGTCGCGCCACTGTCTAGCTCCACCTTGCCCAGGGCGCGCCCGTTGCATTCATCAAGCGTGCGCCCCTTACGCTTGGCTTCGTAATTGTAATTATCCCAAGCGTAGGTGGAATTGGCACCTCCCTCGATGACCTCCTCCTTGTAGTCGGCATCCGCTTCGTACCCACTGACTTCCTGCCAGCCGAACGCCTCGTTGCCGGTTTGGCCATGAATCCCCTTGTAATGGGCAATAATTGGATAGCCGTCCAGCGCGAAGCCGATGATGTTGTAATGCTCCTCGGTACCGTCCGGTGCCTCGATCACGCAGGTCGGCGCGAAGTGAAAATGATAGTCCGCCTGCCCGCCGGTGTGGCCGTGGCAGTAATCCAGAATACCATTGATATAGGGATCGCCGTACGGATGCGGAATCTGGGCCTCGTTTGGCCCGTAGATCGGCAGCCCCGCCGTCGTAATCGCCACCGTGCCGAGCAGTGGTATTTGTGTCAACTCATCCGCCGGCTGGGGAAAACGTGGTATTTCCCATTCGAAATTTTGCCCGCGCAATCCGTTCGGTGTCGTGCTCACAAACTCAAACGTCGGGATGCCGTTGCTCTCGACAACGATAAAGTCATCGTCGAATGACACCTCCAGTTCCGGATCCGGGTAACCCGCCTCCTGATTGCTTGGGTGAGCCGACATCTCAGTGGCAAACCAACGCGCCTGATGCGGGTCGGCACCCTCAATTTCTACACGAAAAAAAACCGTGGATGCGCCAAGCACAAGCGGCAGCTTGAAACTTGTCGTGTCAATGGGCCAAGCGCTGCCGGCCGAAAGC
>CAJWPV010000203.1 GCA_913045395.1 uncultured Verrucomicrobiota bacterium
TGGGTCGGGTGGTGTGGCTGCCCTTGGTGCTGTTGTAGCGGTTGCGAATCTGCTGGCTCGAGAGCGCACGGTTGTATAGGCGCACCTCGGAGATGAATCCTTCCAGCGGATAAAACTCGTTGTCGTCGAGGTAGCAGCCGATGACGAATGTGGCCGGCGAGTAGTCGATCGATCCGCGGCGGTTGGTATTGCTGCCGCGCTCGGTGCCATTGACGTAAATGCGCATCCGAGAGCCGTTATAGGTACCGACCACATGATACCAACGTCCGGTCTCGAACGAGGTTGAGGCGTTCAGGTACGTGAGATCGCCGCCGGTGGACAGAGCGAAGTTGAACTTATTGTTGTTGTAGCCGAGTAACCAGCCTTTCTCGAAACTGCCGTTGTCCTGCAGGCAGCCGACAATGCCTCCCCACTCGGCGGGGGAGTTCACTGCCACCCAAGCCTCGGCGGTAAGCGCAGACTTGGGTAGCGACTTGGCCTCGTCCTTCGCTGCCAACTCGACGTATGTGTCCGTCCCGTCGAAGTATAGCGCCGGCGGGTTTTGCGTCGGCACCATCCGCCCGTGCAGGAGGCCGTCTTCCTTTCCGGACAAGTCTTTCACGGTCGTGATGTCTATGTTTTCCGGCGAGAGCACCCATTGGTTGACCGGGCTTTGCGCGAATCCGGAAGCACAACCGGCCAGCAACAGCGCAGCCCGAAAAACGGATGCACCTGGCCAGGTTGTTTTGTGTCTGGTCATGTCAGGGATTCAAGGCGTTGAGACGGTTCACGATGACGCCACGGTAAAAATAGTTGCGTCCGTCCGGCGTCTCGAGGAACGACTGCACGCTGCCGTCGCCGGGCACGTTCTCGAAGCCGGGGATGGTTTTCCAGCGCCCGTGGTCAAGCGCGGCGCGGCGTTGAAGCGTGTAGTCGAGTCCGGTGAGAGTCGGAATCGAGAGCTTGGTTTTGCCAGCGTCGGCAGCGTCAATTTTCACGGCAAAAATCGAGCCGGGATCGGCCGGGTGCGTCCCGGCGGCGATCTCATGAGCATCGCTCGCGCCGTCACGGTCGCTGTCAGCGAGCAGCGGGTATGAGCCGTAAAACTTGGCCTCGTCGAGATCATTCAGGCCGTCGCCGTCACTGTCGCGATCGAGTCCCCAGGTCGAGAGGCTGAAGTCGTCGAGATAACTGTTCGCACCGGCGAGCCGTTTGGCCCCTTGGAAGCGTGTCACCGAGTTGTCCTTGAAGCCGAGTTTCTTTAGGGCCGGTTTGCCATCCACCCACACGTCGAACTGCTTGGCTTCGTAGTCGGTGCGGATGGTGAGTCTCGTGAAACGGCCGATCGGCAACTCCGCTACTGTGATGAAGTTACCGCCGCCTGAGCCGTCGCCGTCGAGAGCGATGAGTTTCCCGCCGCGAAACAGCAGCAAGCTGCTTGCAATGCCATCGGGAATCTGTCGCGCCTGGCTAATGCCCGGGTCTTGAATGAACGCATCGGCCCACAGCACCGGCTCCGGGTTCTCGAGGGTCATCTCGATGATGCAGTCGCCGGTGCGCACCGCCTGTCCACCGTGCGCGACGCGGTTGGCCTGTACCTCGGCGTTGCCTTTGGCCACTCGCCATGGGCCGGTCTGCGTTGTGATTGCTCCCGGCAGGAACGCCACCGGCTCGGTCGGCTCAAAGCCGGTCGAGTAAATCACGCCCAGTTTTTGCGGCCGTATGGTCTGTGTCTCCGAGGCGATTTCGCCGTTGCCGGTCTGCTGCACAAAAACGAACTCCTGCTCGACGAATATCGGCAGTGAATCGAGCTGCGCCTCGACTGCGCCGCTTTCGTCCGGTGTCAATTTCATCGACTGCCATGTGGCCTGGCTGCGGGCCTCGCGCCAGCGCAGCTCGACCGCACCCTTGGCCGGATCGGCGATTGTGCCTCGAATCACGGCATGATCCTCGCCAAGCGTGACGAGCGGCTTGCCGGCGAGCACCGGCGGCGTTTGTTCGCGTAGCATGAGAGCGTTCAGCTGGCCGCCGCCCGGCGACTGGAGAATCACCCGCAGGTCGCCGTCGCTGCCGCTGCGGATAAACCCGAATCGGCAGACATCGCCGCGCCCCACTCCGGAGTTGCCGGAGGTTTCAATTTTTGTTGTACGACCAAACTGGCCGCTGATCGTGACACGGCCCGCCACGACGGTGCTGCGATTCTCAAACGATGAGACATCCCAAAGCGTAAACAAAACCGGCTTGGCATCGCCATCACCCGGGCTGCTCGAGAACAAAATCAACTCGTAGTACGCGGATGGGTCAAGCCCGAACAGGTCGATGAAATGAACCTTGCCGTCTGGGAGCGGCGTGCCGCCTGAACAGTTGACCCGGTCATTGAACACGCCTCCCGCGTCGGTACCAACGGGGGCATCGTCGCCAATTTCCACTTCGCCAAGCGGTGAGCCGGTCAAGGTGAATTTCAGCTGAACACCGGACGTCTGGCCGTCGGCAAAGTCGATGAGTTTGCCGGTTTTTTCGACCGTGCCATTGCCGGCTTTCAACTCGGCCGGGGTGGCGCCAATCCGCGAGACAGAAGGGTCACGTCGGCCTGGCGTTCCAAAGTCGTTGTAGGTCACCAGGCCGGCCCAGGCCACATGGCCAAGCTCCAATATAATGAGCAGCAGCCACCATGCAGCCAAGCGCTTGGCCAAGTGGAGGGAATAATGTCGTGCCGCGCTCATCCCGCGTTATTCGCCGACATAAATATTTTTCACCTCAGTGCAGGCTTCCATCGCGGACATGCCGAGGTCGCGACCAAGGCCGCTGCGCTTGAAGCCGCCGAACGGTGCCTCGGTGTGCACGCTTGAGTGAGTGTTGATGCTGATGACACCGCTCTCCACCTGGCGCGCCACTCGCAACGCCCGGTTCAAGTCACTCGACCAAACAGAGCCGCTAAGGCCGAAATTAGTGTCGTTGACTTCGTGTAACATTTCGGCTTCGTCGGTAAAGGGACGCATACAAACAACCGGCCCGAAAATTTCCTCGCGCCACGCGCGGTCGACGGTCTCGACGCCGGTGATCACGGCGGGGTTCAGATAAAAACCGCTACCGCCTGGCCGGTCGCCGCCGGTGCGGATGTCGCGGTCCGCATCCCTGGCCCCAGCGATAAATGACTCGGAGAGTTCACGCTGGGAGGCGCAGACCATCGGGCCGACCTGTGTTTCGTCGAGGGTCGGGTCACCAATCTTGAGCGCCTCGGTGGCGGCGACGAACTGGTCCACAAAATCGTCGAAGATTGATTGCTCGACAAACATTCGGCTGCGGGCGCAGCAGTCCTGCCCCGTGTTGGCGAACACGCTCATTGGCGACTCGGCGGCGGCGAGCTGCCAGTTGGCATCGGCGAAGACGATGTTTGGCGACTTGCCACCGAGCTCGAGCGACACGCGCTTGATGTCGTCCGCGGCGAGCTTCATGATTTTTGCGCCGACCTCGGTCGAGCCGGTGAAGCCTATTTTGCGGACGAGTGGGTGGGTGGCCAATGCGTTGCCGGCTTCCGAGCCGGCGCCGGGCACGACCTGCAGCACGCCGTCCGGCAGGCCGGCTTCCTGCGCCAGCCGGCCGAGCAGCAGCGCGGTCAACGGCGTGAGCGACGCTGGCTTGAGCACGACCGGGTTACCAGCGGCGAGCGCGGGGGCGACCTTCCAGCAGGCGATGAGGAACGGGAAATTCCACGGCGTGATGGCGGCGATGACGCCCATTGGCTGGCGCAGCGTGAAATCGAATCCGCCGCTTGCCACCGGGATTGTCTGGCCGCACAAGTGGCCGATGGCCCCGGCGTAGTACTCGAACACCTTTGCACCGGCCCCTGCCTCCCAGCGGGCGTCGCTGATTGGCTTGCCAACGTTGCGCGTCTCGAGTTGGGCGATGGACTCGACGTTGTCGCGAATGCGTCTGGCCAAGTGGTGCAGCAACTCGGCGCGCTGGCCTGGCGGCATATCGCGCCAGCCGGACTCGAACGCGGCCTGGCCCGCCTCGACCGCTTGGCCAATTTCACCCGCGGTGGCGGAGCTGACCTCGGCGAACGTCTCCTCCGT
>CAJWPV010000204.1 GCA_913045395.1 uncultured Verrucomicrobiota bacterium
GACTGCAGGCCCTGAATGAACGTGTCGGGATCGACCCGGTAAGTGCGGGTCTCGAGACGCGGCCCCTCGACGGGCGCATGGGAAAACATGATGCCCCAATCCTCGACCGAGTATTTGATCGGGATGTTGGAGAGTTTCATGATAATCTCCAGTGTCTGGCCAAGCGTGACATTGCTCAGCGGGGGATCGATCGTGATGCTGACCTCCTGGGCGATGTTGATCTGCTCAGCCTCCTGCGCCTGCGGGAAGCCGCCCATGCCAAAGGGGTCATTCGGGTCACCACCCAATGACGGATCTAACAGATCGAGCGACTGCGCAATCACGCCGGTGTTCTGGTCGATGATGATGTTGACTCCATCCTCGTCGATTGTCTGGATGGTTTCGTGAAGATCCTTGACGATATCCTGCAGCGAGAGACTGTCCACAATGCCGCTCACGGGGAACTTCTCCAGCCGGACATTGTTGAGCAGGCGATGGATGCGGATGCGGCCCGGCCCGGTGTAGATGCGATCGGGATAGCTGTTGGTCGGCGAAACGTTGGCCAGGGGGTTCGATGTCGGCAGGCCTTCACCGGCGGCTGCATCGCCCAAATTAAAGCTCATTGAAGGCGCCACCCAATCCTTGGTCACATTCTTGATGGAATCACGAGAGGTCTCGTCGCGCTTCCTGACCTGGATCATGTTCTTGGCCTCATGCACCAGATGCAGATAATAGGCGGCGCCGCGGTTGGCAGGATCGATCTTGGTTGCCTGTCTCAATTTGGCCTCGGCCTCGTCGTATCGGGCCATCTCGTAAAACAGCTTGCCGTCCTGCACGAGGGAGGCCGCCTGTATTTTTTCCTCAACGACATCCTTGACCTGCTCGAAGGTCTCCTCGGAGGGCATCCGGCCACGGAGCTTCTCGATCTGGGTGTCAATGGCCTGCAACTGTTCGCGCGCCGTGAGATTCCCCGGCGAGAGCACCAGCACACGCTGTACCTGCTTGCGCGCCTCGGTGAGTTTACCGCCGATCGCATGTTTCTCACCCAATGCCAAGCGCACGCGGGTTAGGCCCTCGATGGTAGCTGCGCTCTCGGCGTCGATCCCCTTGGCCCCGACACCGATCGACTCGACCCGTTTTTGCGCTTCCTCATAAAGGATGGCGGCCGCAACGATGTTGCCGCTTTGCTCGACCGTCCCGGCCTCCTTCAGTTTGTTGCGAAGCTCGATGATGGCTGCCTGCCGTCGCACCACTTCCTGGGCCGCATTTTGGGCCGGGGTCTGTGCCTGCGCAAATGGCAGCACAACGACACCCAAAAGCATTGCGATGCCGGCTGTCTTGATTGGTTTGATCATGATTGCTTGAGTCAGTCTGTTAAATTGATTGGGGTTCGGGGTTAAAGCTGGTGGATCAGTTCATCGAAAATGGATTTGTCTGTAGCACCGCACATGCCACAGTCAAAACGACATAGGCATGGGGTATTTGGCTGGTTTCAGCGCCTGACCAAATGCAGGCCGGGCGTGAGAAGGACACGTTTCGCGTGAATGCCACGCGGAGATACCAGGCCAAGCCGGCTTTTTTTGGGTCTAAAGGAAACGACCCGGTCTCGCGGCCGGAACTCAGTTGACACACACCAAAAGCCCCTCGGGATACGAGGGGTACCTTACGGTTGCACGAAACCGGATGATAATCCATTGGTTGTTGGTTCTAGCGCAGGCGGATTGAGGTCCGCTTGGACGTTGAAGCGGTGGAAAGTACAACTTCCCTCTCCCCGATGGCAACGATATTGTGACCATCTTCCGCAAAAAAAAGTTTATCCCCGACCCGCTTGTTGACGTAGCTCTTCTTTTCACCACGTGTATCGTAAGCGAGGCTGGCCGTGTAGCCGTCGATGCGCTGAAACAGCTTGCCCTTCTCGACCGTGATGGCTCCGGGGTCGCCCGCCAGCCTTAGTTGAAAGGCGGCCGGGGCGAGTTTGTCGCCCTCAATCTTTAAAAGAGTGAATAAATCCCGAGTGTCCTTGTTTGACTCTTTCGTGGCCGTGGTGGTCATGCGAAGCCGTTCCCTCTTCTTCTTGGCCGACTCGCGGGTGACGGCGAAGCGGTAACGAATGTTCTGGCCGGTGCCGCTGGTACCACGATACTCCACCTTCAGGTAGAGCGGCTTGGTTTCGCTGAGCACGATGGCACCGGCACCGATTTCGTTGCCGCTCTCGACCTTGAGAACGGTTCCATCCCGGGCCACCCGCCACTGGACAGGATTGAACAGGTTGTGCGGGTTGCCGAGGTTCAGCGCCTTGGCGTTTTCCAGCCGGGCCAGCGTGGCCCGATAATCGGACATGTCCATCTCGGGCATTTCTTTTTTCGACTCCAAGTCGGGCCGGCTCCGGGCCTGCTTTTGTTTCTCAATGCTTTCCTTGGAGGGGTCCATCACAATGCCATAAGCCACATACACCAGGGCCAGCATGGCTAAGCCAAGGATGATCTTCTCGTAATGTTCTTTCAGTTGCTCCATTCGCACCAAAGTTTCATTTGGTTTTCAAGTTGTTCAATAAATCCACCGCCCGTTTAATTCTCAATCGCTGGCAGTCGCTTCTATTTTTGCGTCCACTTCCTCCTGTGTCGGCTTGCTCTCTTTATCGTTCGGGTCGTGGCCGGTCAGTTCTTCTTCCCAATCATAAAATCCATCATCGTCGCTGTCTACAGTGCTGCTCTGATCTCCGCCTTCCTCCTCCTCCTTCTGCTTCGAGCTCTCTATCTTTTGGGCCAGGGCCGTGATGGCGTCGCTCTCGTCCTTCTCCTTCGCCACGACTTTCAGTGAGTTGATCTTGATGGTGACCTTGAGCGGGCTCTCGTCGAGCAGAAGCGAAGCAGGCCGGTGGCGCTTGTTCTCGCCCCCAATTCCGCCAAAGCCCTGCCCGCCGTAGAGCATGGCCTGGTAGCGCGGATCCATCATGCCTCGCGCTCCCATGCCGTACATTTCCCTGCCACTTCGTGTGCCGCCAAAGGCGCCGAGGCTCATCTCTTTCTCCTCCTCCTCGAAAACATCCACGACATCGGTGGCCTCGATGACGGCAATGTTTTTCACCACGAAAAAGACCTTCGACTTATAGAGTTCCTCAAGCACCTTGGACAGTTCGGTGCTAAACCCGCGAAACGTCACCTCGTAGGGCAACACCCGTGCGCCGGGAACGAGTTGAAGCCGATCAGTACCGTCCGCGTTATTGCCGGTGGCAAATTCCATCACGTCATTAAGCGAGAACTCCATCTCGTGCAGGTATTCCAGCGAATCCTCCCCCATATCCATATCGGTCGGGTTGCGGACGACCTTGAGCCGCTTGAGATTGTAAATCTCATGGATATTGGCTGCAAAGAGGGCTTTGCATAATACCTCGATCTCCGCCAGTTGGTGCGACATGAGCTCACGCTCGTGCGGTTCGAACTCAAACGTGTCCCAGATCTTGGAAAAACTGAAACGGAACTCCCTCTCTTCATCATCGATCTTGGGAAGCCGAATGCGTTGCGCCTTGCACCGGCTTTGGAGTTCGAAGACAGTTTTCTGCATGTAGTTCCTGAACGTGTTGTTGTCCAGCCCGTAGCGGGCCTCGGAATCGTCCCCAACACCTCCACTACCCATCATCCCCATGCCCGGCATCCCCATGCCCGGCATCCCCACGCCCGGGACCGGGGGAGCGTTAGAGCCGGGATCGGCGACTGCCACCGGATCAATGCTATTGGGATCGAAACCGCCTCCGCCTGAATCATCGCCGATGATGATTGCAATGTCGCCCTTGGTGTAGCCGGAACCTCCGTCGACCACGTCGATTTTTTCTACGTAGTATGACCCCGGCGTGTCTCCTCCGAGGTCACGGGTGCTCGCCTCAAGCTTGGCGCCCTTGCCCTTGACGCTCTTAACAGACACGGGCGGGGGGGTTTCGTTGTACTTGGTTCCGCCCTGCATCAACGTGACGCTTATGATTGCCCCGGTCTTTTCGTCGAGCACGATCCCGTCCGGTATATCCAGCGGTTTAAATTTTTCGCGAACCCGATCCAGGTGGGTGACAAAGTTGGT
>CAJWPV010000205.1 GCA_913045395.1 uncultured Verrucomicrobiota bacterium
AGCGAGTTCAGGTCGAGCCACACCTCTCGATCACCGGCGCAGTGTCTGCCGAATGGATCCCGATCAAGCCTAAAACCGACGCTGCGTTCCTTTTCGCGTTGATCAACCACATCTTGTTTGGGAACAAGTGGCGCGAAATTTGCGACATCCCCTTTCTTGAGAACGACACCAACGCGCCCTACCTCGTGGGGCCGAATGGGTTTTTCCTGCGTGAAACCAAGAACAATAAACCGCTTATCTGGGACCTAGAAAGCAATTGTGCTAAGCCGTTCGACGCGGTGATATCACAGCCGGCAATGGAAGGAGACTTCACTTGTGCTGGAATTGAACTCGGTGCCGATGGCGAGACCTGGCGACACGATGCCGCCGATGTCCAACCTGCCTTCCAAAAGCTGCTCAACCACATGCGCGACTTCACGCCGGAATGGGCGGAGGGTGAGTGTGATGTGCCGGCTGAGCGCATTCGCCAAGTCGCGGATGAATATATCGCCCACGCATGCGTCGGCAAGACCATCGATATCGAAGGTCGACTCCTGCCCCTGCGTCCTGTTGCGGTAATGCTCGGCAAGGGGGTAAACAATGGCTGGGGCGGGTATCAGACTTGCTGGGCAAGGACGTTGTTGGCATGCCTTGTCGGTGCCCTGGAAGTGCCGGGCGGAACACTCGGCACAACCGTCAAGCTGGTACGCCCAGCGTCCAGCCGCACGGGCTCGGTCCAACCAGGACCAGACGGTTTTATGGCATACCAGTTCAACGAAACCTCGAAGGAAGGCTGGCAACGCACACCCCACATCCGGAATGCTTATAAAACCCTAGTGCCGTTGGCCTCGGACTCGCCGTGGTCGGCGGCCCTCGGCCCTGCCCATCTGCCATGGCTGTTCCAAAAGACTAAGCCGGATCATTGGGTTGAGCAGACCATGCCTGACATGTGGATCTGCTATCGCACTAACCCCGCCATCTCGTCGTTTAATGCACCTGAGGTTGCTGAACGGATTGCCGAGTTCCCATTTACCGTAGCCTTCTCCTACACGATGGATGAAACCAACCACATGGCGGACATCTTATTGCCAGATGCAACTGACCTCGAAAGCTTGCAACTGATCCGCATCGGCGGAACCAAATTTCAGGAGAACTACTGGAAGCACGAAGGTTGGGCAATCCGCCAACCGGCGGTCGAGAACCCAGTCGACTGCATGGACCTGACGGACATCTCAACAAATCTGGCGAAGCGGGTCGAGATCCTTGAGGCGTATAACGAGGAGATCAACAAAGGTGCTGCCGGCATGAAGTTGCACGTAGAAAACACCGATTACAGCCTCAACCCCAACGTCGAGTATGATCGAGAAGAAATCTGGGACCGCATCTGCAAAGCAGCTAGCCATGTTCTTTCGGACGGGACAGAAATTCACGGATTGGACTGGTTCAAGATCAACGGATACATGTTGGCCGAGTTCCCTCAGCTTGACTGGTACCTCTACCCGAGCGTCAAAGATCAGAACCTACGCTTCGAGATGCCCTACCAAGAACGCATCCTGCGCCACGGTACCGAACTGGCTCATCGACTTCATGAAACCGGTATCAGTTGGTGGGACAAGCAGCTCGACGAGTACAAACCTCTACCCGAATACGAACGCTTTCCAGACATTTGGATCAATTACGCCAAGGAGGTCGGCCGCAATCCGGAAGAATTCCCGCTCTGGGCACTCACTTCACGCTCAACGCAATACTCGTGGGGTGCCAATGTTGGCATTCCGGTTATTAAAGAAGTTGCCGACAACATTACCGGACACCGGGGGGTGATCATTAACAGCAAGACTGCACACAAGTTCAACATCGAGGAAGGTGATCCTGTGGTCATCGAATCTGCCACCGGAAAGACGGAGGGCCATGCGGTTCTGCGCGAAGGTATCCGACCCGACACCATCGTCATGATTGGCCAGTTTGATCACTGGAAAACGCCAGTCGCCAAGGACTTCAAGCTCGCCAGCCTCAACTCCGTGACAGCACTTTCATTGTCACTGACAGATGCCACTGGCAGCGGCGCCGACATCGCTCGGGTCAAGCTCTCCAAGGGAGACGGCAAAAGGCGCTCGGTGACATGAGTGGTGCCGACAATGCCAGCGCGGACCACACCCCTCGCTGGGGTATGGTCATAGACCTCAACCGCTGCGTCGGCTGCCAGACCTGTACCATCGCTTGCAAGTCCGCCAACGACCTGTCACCGGGAGTCCAATGGCGTAGCGTACTCGACGTCGAACAGGGCGAGTTCCCGAACGTCGAGCGGCTCTTCCTAGTGGTAGGCTGTCAACACTGTGCAAATCCACCCTGTGTCCCGGTCTGCCCGAGTGGGGCCACCCGCCAACGCGTCGACGGCCTAGTCACCATGGATTACGACCTCTGCATCGGCTGCGGTTATTGTGCAGTCGCGTGCCCTTATCAGGCGCGCACTATTGTACAGGATGAGAAATGGTATTTCGGCGACGCTACGGTCCAGGAACACCAAGTCCACCACGACGATCGGCTTGGTGTCGCCAACAAGTGCACCTTCTGCATCGATCGGATTGACCAGGCGCCTCGTCAAGACCTCACGCCTGGGCTCGATCCGGCGGCAACGCCGGCCTGCGCAACTTCCTGCATTACCCAGGCAATCCAATTCGGTGACTTCAACGACCAAGATAGCCACGTCTCCCACATGGTCGCAGAGGGTGATACCTTTCAGATGCACCAGGAACTCGGTACCGACCCGCAGATCAAGTATCTGGTCAACACACCGACGGTACCGGGGCGAGAGGGTGAGGAAGCTGACACCAGCGACGAACGCCTTGGAGATCCGGCCAATACCCTAGTTGGTACTCGTCAAAAGTTTTGGGATATACGCGCAGCAATAAACTTTACCTTGGGGGGCTTCGGCTCAGGTTTCGTGGTAATGGCGTATCTGCTCAGCCAGCTACAGCCGGAGGGCTGGCCCGGGCACGCGTTTTTGTCGGTATATATGATTGCTGGCGCAGCTATGATGATTGGGCTGTTTTCCGTGTTTCTCGAAATTGGCCGCAAGCTCCGTTTTATGCTTGTGCTACTTCGGCCACAGAGTTCGTGGATGTCCCGAGAAGCGTACGCGGGAGCAGTATTTTTCCTTGCTCTCATAGCGGAGCTCATATTACAGGACAACGTTCTGCACATGTTGATCGCACTCGCGGCTCTGGCATTTCTCTATTGCCAAGCAAGGATCCTCCATGCCGCCAAGGGAATCCCAGCCTGGCGCGTCGCTTTGATGCCATGGATGCTGATTGGTGCCGGCTTGTTCGAGGGCCTCGGCTTGTTGTTCGTTGTCGGTGCACTCAACTCGGAAATTGTGATTGGGCCGGTGGGCCCGTTTTTGGGACTACTTCTGGCGGGCGCTAACAGCTGGCAGTGGTGGCTCTATCGTAAAAGGGCGAAGAAAGCCAACATCCCGCCACTGGCCCGGACCGAGCTCGCGCGCATTACCCCTTGGCTGCATGTTATCGGCCACGCATTACCAGGAGTTCTCTACATAGCTGCATTGACGATGATTGGTGAGGAACCGGTCGCGCTGCTCGCAGTTGCCGGCGTAGCAAGCTTAGCTGGTGGTGCGATTTGGAAGTACACAGTGATAGTCCGAGCAAGTTATCAGCAGGGTTTCGCATTGCCGCGCCTGCCTCGGCGTGGTTCCGGCGACAGGACTGCGCCCGGGCTCTACGGAACATTTCAGAACTCGCCCTAACGCCAAAATGTGAGAAATCACTCTTCACCTGAGCTTGTGCCGCTTCGTTCGTAATCCATAGACATCGTAAGCGGAAACCTCTGCCTTTCAGACGCAGCCCCTGAAACAACAGGCACGTTGGAACAATCCCAATTTGGCGTGGACACCCCAGTGTTGTAAAAAAGTGGCAATTTTTGCGGCATGCGAATGTGTCACCCAAGAGGAGTGCACGTAAGCCATTAATTCATAGTGAAAAGGTTGGTTGCGGGGGAAGGATTTGAACCTTCGACCTTCAGGTTATGAGCCTGACGA
>CAJWPV010000206.1 GCA_913045395.1 uncultured Verrucomicrobiota bacterium
GCGAGATCGACGACATGGTCAAGCCGGAAAACAAGACCAAGCGCTACCGCGAACTCGAGGCCGAGTTCAAGGAACTGATCGCCGCGCAGCGCGAGGTGCTCGTCAAGAACGAGTTCGACCGCATCTACACCACCGCCGGCGCGTCCGGCATGAACGCCTTCACGTCCAACGACATGACCGGCTACTTCATCACCGTGCCGTCGAACAAGCTCGAGCTTTGGGCGTGGATGGAGTCGGAGCGGTTGCTGCGGCCGGTGTTCCGCGAGTTTTACGCCGAGCGCGATGTGGTGTTCGAGGAGCGGCGCATGCG
The DNA here is from genome assembly GCA_913045395.1 of uncultured Verrucomicrobiota bacterium. Lineage (GTDB taxonomy): Bacteria > Verrucomicrobiota > Verrucomicrobiia > Limisphaerales > UBA1096 > UBA1096. The sequence goes on from CAJWPV010000206.1 coordinate 311, forward strand.
TACCGAGTCCACGCCGCTTGGCAAATTTCAGGAATCGCTAGAGGCGATGTTCTGGGAGTCGCACCCGTACGGCTGGCCAGTGATCGGCTGGCCGTCGGACATCCCGGCCATCACCAAGGCGCAGGCCGACGAGTTTTACGCACTGCACTATGCGCCGCAAAACATCACGCTGATTTTGGTCGGCGACTTCAAGGCCGACGAGGCGGCCAAGCTGTGCGAGCGCTACTTCGAGCGCATCCCGCGGGGTAAACGCAATCCGCCCGAGGTCGTCACCGAGGAAGTGGCACAGAAAGTTGAGAAGCGAATGAACGCCGAGGCGGAGGCCAATCCGCAGGTGGACATCCTGTGGCACACGCCGGCGGCGGGGCATCCCGACGCCTACGCCCTGGAGGTACTCGCGGCGGTGTTGTCCGGACGCTCCGGTCGGTTGCACAAGGCGCTCGTGCTTGGCGACGAAGTGGCCACGTCGGCGTTCGCCCATCAAATGGCGCGAAAGTATGCCGGTATGTTCAACATCGGCGGTGAGGCGAAGGAACCGAAAACACCGGGTGATGTTGAGGCGTCGATTTACGCAGAGGTCGAGCGGCTGAAGAACGAGCCGGTCTCCGCGCGGGAGTTACAGAAGGTTAAAAACAATTTCGCCGCGATGGCAGTGCGCCGTGCTTCGTCGAACTTTCATCTACTGGTGCAATTGATTCAGTACGAAGGAGGTGGCGACTGGAAATCGATCAACACCGAAATCCCGAGTATTCTCGAGGTCACGGCGGAGGACATCCGGCGCGTGGCCCAAAAATATCTTACAAAGGAAAATCGCACCGTAGCGACATTCACGCGGAAGGCAGGAATGAAGGTGCCGGACGACCCCGCGCTGGCCGGGTTGAGTGGTGAGCAGCAGGCGGTCGTGCGCCGCATCGCCAGCCAGATCAAGTCGGAGATAAACCTCGAGCGGTTACAGCAACAGTTGCAGACGATGGAGGCCCAGCTTGGTCAAGCGGATGGAAAGCAGCAGGGCCTCATAAAAATCATCATGGTGAAAGTGGCGGAGCGAATCGCTGAATTGAGCAAATAATCAAGGAGCAAAAAAGAATGAATTTATCGATGAATAAAAATATGGCGCTCGGCTCGGTTGCGCTCTTTGGGCTGGCGCTTGGCCAGGCACAGAAGATTCCGGATCGACCAGAGAAGTTGACATTCCCGCCACTAATTTATGATGCTCCAAACCCGGCCGACTACCGCGTGGAGTTGGAATCAGGGGCGGTTGTTTACATTTATCCTGATCGCGAACGGCCGCTGATTGACCTGTCGGTAAACGTCCGCGGCGGCAGCTACCTCGACCCGAAAGGCAAGGAGGGCTTAGCCGGCCTGACCGGCTACCTGATGGCGCGCGGCGGTATTCCGTCCTCACCTGCAGACAAACTAGACGAGGAACTGGAGTTTCTCGCGGCAAGGCTCTCGAGCAGTTTCGGAGGGTTGAGCGGCAGCGTGGGTTTGAACCTGTTGTCCAAGGACACCGATCGAGGCTTCGAGATTTTGCGTGCCGTACTGGCCGCGCCGAGTTTTCAGGAGGACAAGCTGGCGCTGCGCAAGACGCAGACGTTACAGGGGCTCAAGCAGCGCAATGACGATTCGAAAAATATCGAGTCACGTGAGCGCAACTTTCTCGCGTACGGTGAGCGCTTTTGGTTCAACCGCCACACGACGGCAGCGTCGCTCGAGAGCATCCGCCGGGAGGATTTGCTGGCGTTCCACCACGAGTGGGTGCATCCGCAAAATTTCATCGTGTCGGTGAGCGGCGACTTCGATCGCGACGAGATGCTTAAGCGGCTGGACGGCGTGTTCGCCGCCTGGCCGCACCCCGGCAAAAAGGCGCCACCGGTGCCGCAGGAGCAAAAGTATGGCAAGCCGGGTGTGTACATCGTCAACAAGGACGTCAATCAGGGTCGCGTGTCGATCATGTTGCCGGGCATACGCTGGGACGCCCCGGACTACTACGCGATCCAAGTGATGAACGACGTGCTCGGCGGCGGCGGTTTCACGTCGCGCATCACCAACCGCGTGCGCTCCGATGAGGGCCTGGCTTACTCGGCGCGTTCGGCGTTCCCCGGGGGGGTGTATTACCCGGTGGTGTTTCGCGCTGGGTTCCAGTCCAAGTCGCGCACGGTCGCCTACGCGACGTCGATCGTGCTCGAGGAGATCGAGCGCATCACCCGGGAGCCGGTGACTAAGGAGGAACTGCTCACGACGAAAAAGTCGTTCATTGACACATTCCCGAACAACTTTGCCTCGGCGGCACAGGTGGTCTCAGCGTTTGCCAGCGACGAGATGATCGGCCGCTACGCCAAGCAGCCGCATTACTGGGCGAACTACCGCGACAACATCGAGTCGGTGGACATCGCTGCGGTGCAGCACGTGGCTAAGCAGCGGCTCAAGCTTGACCAAATGATCATCCTGATTGTCGGGCAAAAAGGGGAGATTTTGAAGGGACACCCGGATCATCCGGTGAAATTGGGCCGCTTGGTCAAGGGCGGGGTGATAGAGTTACCGATGCGCGATCCATTAACGATGCAGCCCGCAAAATAGCCCGAAATCGCCTTTTTCCTTGCGTTGGCCTGATTTGCTTGCTAACAAAGCCGTACAATGGCAGCAATCGGCCTTTTTCAAAAGGGAGAAAATATCTTCTACGCCAAGGTCGAGGATGGAGACTTGTACAAACTCAAGGGCGACATTTTTGGCGCGCCATCCTACCAAAAGACGCCGATTCCGAAAAAGGGGTTTCGGACGCTCGTTCCGGTTCAGCCTTCGAAGATTATTGCGGTGGGGCTCAACTACGTCGACCACGCCGCTGAGTCCGGCCTCGAGACACCGAAGACGCCGCTTTTCTGGCTGAAATCCCCCAAGTCGATCCTGCCCGATGGCGGGAAAATCGAAATCCCGTTCGAGAAGCACCGAACCGACTATGAGGCCGAGTTGGCCATCGTGATCGGCCGCAGCATCCGCAATGTCACCCCGAAGGCGGCCAGCCGTTACATCCTCGGTTATACGGCGGCACAGGACATCAGCGATCGGACGATCCAGAACGCCGAGAGCCAATGGGCGCGGGCCAAGTCGTTCGACACGTTCACGCCGCTTGGCCCGTACATCGAGACGAAGATCGATCCGGATTGCCTGACGATTCAGTTGTTCAAAAACGGGCAGCTTTGCCAGAACTCCTCCACGGCACAGATGATCTTTAGTTGCTCGGAGTTGGTCAGCTTCATCTCGACGAACATGACCCTGCTGCCGGGCGATGTCATCCTCACCGGCACGCCGTCTGGCGTCGGCTCGATCGAGTCGGACGACACACTCGAGGTGCGCATCCAAGGCCTGGCCCCCCTGGTCAACTCCGTCAAATAGTCGGCCACCGTTTCGGTTCGACTTCGCCCGGTTTTTCCTGTTCGCTTCGCCTAGCGCCGGCCGGTTGGTCGGCGGATTCTATTTTTACACATGCGCTGGTCTCAGACATTTATCCCGACGATGAAGGAGACGCCCGCCGAGGCGGAGATCATCTCACACAAGCTGCTGCTGCGCGCCGGCCTGGTGCGAAGACTCACTGGCGGGCTGTACACATTTCTGCCGCTTGGCCTGAGGGCTCTCAGGAAGGTCGAGAACATCGTTCGCGAGGAGATGAACCGCGCCGGGGCGCTGGAGGTGTTCATGCCGGCGCTGCAGCCGC
>CAJWPV010000207.1 GCA_913045395.1 uncultured Verrucomicrobiota bacterium
GCCTCGTGCCCCATCACCATTGGCACCGGGCGGGGGCGCGAGCCGTTGATCACCGACAAATCCGAGTGGCACAGCCCGGCGCCGGCCACCTGCACCAGCACCTCGTTTTCTCCAGGGCCGTCCAAATCCACCTCCTCGATCGAGAGCGGGCGCGACTCCCCGTACGGACGTGGCAACTCCATTTGCCGAAGAACAGCCGCCTTGGTTTTCACGCCCGCGAAGCTACCGCCGCCCTTGGCCAAGCGCAATGATCACTTGCGACTTTGGCTTGTGTCAGGGTGGATGTTGTCGGCAACTTGGCCGGGCGCAACAACGTGGACGACGAACTTCCAGCAACCGAGTCGGCTCCGGAGCCGACGATGGTGACGATCGATGAAACGCTCATCAGCGAACGGCTCGACCGCTATCTCACGACGAAGCTGCCGCACATCTCACGCGGCGGCATTCAGCGGCTGATGCGCGAGGGCTGCATTCTCGTCAATGGCAAACCGGCCAAGCCAACCCAGCACCCCGTCACCGGCCAAACAGTCGAGATCACCTGGCCGGTGCCGAGGGAGATCGAGGCCAAGCCGGAGAACATCCCGATCGAGGTATTGTATGAGGATGACGATCTCATCGTCGTCAACAAGCCGGCCAACATGCCGACTCATCCCGGCCACGGGCACGAGAGCGGCACGCTGGTCAACGCCCTTCTCCACCACTGCGCCGGCAGCCTGAGCGGCATCGGCGGTGTGGTGCGCCCAGGCATCGTGCACCGGCTCGACATGGACACGACCGGCTGCCTCGTCGTCGCTAAGAATGATGCCGCGCACATTGGCCTGGCTGCGCAATTCAAGGAGCGTGGGGTGGCCAAGCGGTATCACGCGATCGTCTGCGGCCGGCTGGCCAATGAAGCGGGCGAGATCGACGCGCCAATCGCACGGCACCCTGTACAGCGCAAACTGATGACTGTGCAGCCTGGCGCAAGCCGCGACGCCCGCACCGGCTGGCGCGTAATCGAGCGCCTGGCCAACTGCACGCTCGTCGAAGCGACGCTGCACACCGGGCGCACGCACCAGATTCGCGTGCACTTCAAGCACATCGGTTTTCCGTTGGCGGGAGACGCGCTTTACGGCAAAAAGGCGACGGCGCAATTGGCCAGCGATACCGGCGTGTGCACCGACCGGCAGATGCTCCACGCGCAATCACTTGCGTTCACGCATCCGCGAAGCGGAAAACGACTGGAAGTAGAAGCCACTTGGCCAAGCGACTTTAACCAAGCGGTCGCCGCGCTGCGAAAAGCTCAAACCAAATAAGCCATGACGGAACTTTGGATCGGATACCTTATCGTGTTGCTGATCATGTTTATCGGCGTAATCGGCAACTTCATTCCGGGTGTACCCGGCACGTCGTTGTTGCTGGTTGCCGGCTTGGGACATCAACTTTACTTTGGGCAGCATGGTGGCATCGACTGGTTTTGGATCGGCGCACTGGCGGTGCTAACGGCAGCTGCGTTCGGGCTCGACTATCTGGCCACGCTGATTGGAGCAAAAAAACTCGGCGCCACGTGGAAGGGCATGCTCGGCGCGTTGCTCGGCCTCTTTGTCGGGTTGTTCATTCCGCCTCAGCCTATTGGACTGATCATCGGCCCGTTCATCGGGGCGATGGGATTCGAGTGGGCGTTCGGACGCGAAGCGCAGGACTCGGCCAAAGCCGGCGCAGGCGCGGTCATTGGCATGTTGCTGGGCGCGGTCGGCTCAATGATGTGCGCGATGGCAATGTTCGGGATATTTGCGTTCAAAGCTTGGCCAAGCTCCAACGTCCTGCCGCCGATGCCGGTTGTGCCCATAGCAACGGAACCGGCCTCAGAACCAACAATGGAACCGGCCGATCCGGTCGGCGTGAAAGAGTAGTTTACTCTTTGCTTTTCTCGTTCTTGATCAGCGCTCGCATGGCTTCGACTGCCGCTTGGCCAAGCTCGTCGTTCTTGGCTTCGCCGCCCAGCTTGGCGTTGCTCGCAGCCAGGTCCTCACCGAGCACCTCCATTGACTCCCCGTAGAGCTTGGTTTTGTCCTTTTTATTGGCGGATGCCTTACGCTTGGCCGCCTTCTTAAGAGCCCCCCGTTTCGGAGCTGCCTTTGTCTTGTCGTCGCTCATTGGCGATAAGCTGCCAAAAACAGCCAGGGAATTCAACAAGGCTTAAAAAAACTTTGTTTTTTACCAATTTACCGTTGCCAAAGCCCCGTTGCGGGCGTAGCAAGGCCAACCAATGAAGTCACCACGATTCATATCACGGAACGTCCTTTTAGCCGTTGGAACCGCTGCAATCCTCTCCCTGCCCACGGCACAAGCCGCTGAGGGCTGGCTTGTGGATTTCGAGAAAGCCAAAGCCCAGGCTGCCAAGGAAGAAAAAAGTATCCTGATGGAGTTCACCGGCTCGGATTGGTGCCCCCCCTGCAAGGCGCTGACCGCGAACGTCCTGTCCAAGGATGTCTTCAAGACGGAGATGCCCAAGAATTTTGTCCTACTCAAGCTCGACAGCCCCCGCGACAAGTCCAAGCAGACGCCGGAGGAAATCGAGCAGTACAAGGTGCTCAGCGCCAAGTACGGCATTCAGGGCGTGCCGACCATCTTCCTCGCTGACGCCAAGGGTCGCCCGTATTACCAGACTGTCGGTTACAGTGGCGACCCTGCGGACAAGTACGTTGCCAACCTGAAGGAGCAACTCGGCACCCTGGCCAAGCGCGACGCGGCGTTCGCCAAGGCTGAGAAAGCCACCGGCACCGAGAAGGCCAAGCTACTTGCCGAAGGCCTGTCGCTCGTGGACGACGAGATGGCCCTAAAGACCTACAGCGAGGTGGTGGCAGAGATCATCGAGTTGGATGCCGACGACAAAGCCGGCCTGAAGACCAAGTTTGACGGGCTCAAAAACAGCGTGGAGTTCAAGAGCGAACTCGAAGCCACCATGAGCAGCAACCGCGGCAAACCGGAAGACATCCTCACCGCCATCGACAAGCTGATCGCGGAGAAGAAGCCAACCGGCGCTGCCCTGCAGGAAGCTGTCTTTATGAAGAGTTCTATTCTTTTCCAAACCGACAAGGCCAAGGCCAAGGAAATGCTGCTCGAGGCCAAGGAACTCGCTCCCGAGAGCGAGACCGGCAAACGGATCGACGGCATTCTCGAGCGTTTCTTCAAGGACGAGTAGCCCCGTCGATTGACCAAGCCCGAGGTTTTTGGGCACTCACCGTCATTCGTTGTGCCTTTATTTATCCCGAAAAGGCGTTGACAGACCGGGAATCGCGGGGTTGCATCCCTTCGATCTGATGGATCTAACCCGCCATCTGCAGCCCAGCGTGTGTGACCGGACATACACTGAATGAGCGACCAGACCTTTAATATCGCCATCGTCGGCCTCGGGTTTGGTGCCGAGTTCATCCCCATCCATCAGGCGCATCCAAACGCCAATCTCACGGCTGTTTGCCGCCGCAACGAGGTGGAAATGAATGCCGTGGCCGACCAGTTCGGCATCGGAAAACGCTACACCGATTATGACGAACTGTTGAACGATCCGGAGATCGACGCGGTTCATATCAACTCACCGATTCCCGATCACGCCCTGCAATCGCTCAAGGCCCTGCGCGCCGGCAAGCATGTCATGTGCACCGTGCCGATGGCCACCACCATCGAGGAATGCGAGGAGCTTTGCAAAACGGTCGATGAAACCGGACTCAAATACATGATGGCCGAGACGGTCGTCTACAGCCGCGAGTTTCTGTTCATCAAGGAGCTTTACGACAAGGGTGAACTTGGCAAGCTGCAATATCTCGCCGCCAGTCATCCGCAGGACATGGACGGCTGGCCGAGTTACTGGGAGGAGATGATCCCAATGCACTATGCCACCCATGTGGTGAGCCCCTGCCTCGGCATGGTCGATGGCCTTGCCGAATATGTCAGCTGTTTCGGCAGCGGCACCGTGCGGAATGACATTGCTCAGAAGAGCGGTAACAAATTCGCCGTCGAAAGCTGCCACATCAAACTAAAG
>CAJWPV010000208.1 GCA_913045395.1 uncultured Verrucomicrobiota bacterium
TGATCCGTATGCCAAGCACGGTCCGCCGCCGGTCTGGACCGAATACGAGCAAATCATTGGCGAGGCCAAGCTGGGCCTGAAACTGGAGCCGATCCAGAAATGGGATTTCTACGATGAGGTCATGTCGGACGACCATGTACTTACCATTCAAACCGCCGACCAGGCGCTTTGGGCAAACGTCCTCCTTACTATCGGCTGTCGCGTGTCGTAAGGAGTTGATTTAATTCTCCGGTTTAACTCCCTTATTTCCGAGTTTTTGTTGGAGCCACTCGTGGTGGACACGAGCAACCTGGCCCATGTAGCCGTGAGCCTCGTGGCCTTTGGTGGCCTTGGCGATATAGTCGGCTGATTTTTTCTTGTCGCCTTGTGCCTCGAAGTAGAGGCCGAGGTAGAGGTGGCCGTAGAATTGGCCGCGGGCTAGGGCGGTCGGGCCGGGATCGCCGGCCTTGATGGCGTCGAGCACCTGTCGCTCGGTGCCTTTGCCGGCGAAGAGCGCGTGGATTTCCTTCAGCGGCACCCGGCGGTCGGAAGTGATTTTGATGAAGTGCTTCTCGGCTTCCTTCACGCCGTCAATTTTTGAAACGCAGAGGTAATGCCAGACGGCGTTCTCGACGTCCTGTGTGTTAACGGTTTGGTGTGACTCGAATTGTTTACGGCCAGCTTTGTGTTCCCCCGCATAATAATGGACGAGGCCGCGTTGCCAATGGTACGGTTCGCGGCTGGGCATCAGCTCGATGAACTTGTCGAAGTCGGCCAATGACTCGGTGAACTTGAGCTGAAAAAAACGCACCACGCCACGCTGCTGGTACAGGTTAGCGGTGTCGGGTTCGCGTTTGATTGCGGCAGTGTAGTCGAGTTCCGCCTTGGCGTGGGCTTTGTGAGCCTTTGCGAAGGTTTCCGGGGTGGTTTCAACTTGGGCAAGCGCGGTCGTGGTTGTCCAGGCGAAGAGCAGCATCGCTGCGTTGTGGAGTCGGTTGGGACGGTTCACGGCGGTGATGATGGCCAAGCGGCCTGGGCAAGGCAAGTTCGCGTGGGCTTGGCCAAGCGTAGTTTGGGCGGTAGCTTTGCGCCGATGTTCAAGGTTGTCATCACTGACTACGTCTCCCCGCCGGTTGAGCCTGAGGAGACGATTTTCTCCGGCTTGGCCAAGGTCGAGTGCCTATTGGCTCGCTCTCCTGAGGAACTTGTGGGTCGCGTGGAGGACGCCGATGCGATCATTGTTTTTCATGAGGTGTCCCTCACTACCGGGATCATCGACCGACTGGAGAAATGCCGGGTAATTGTCCGCGGTGGGGTGGGGTACGATGCGGTGGATTTTCGCCGGGCCGCTGAGCGCGGCATCCCGGTCTGTAACGTGCCGGACTATGGCGTGGACGAGGTTGCCGACCACGCGATTGGGATGATGATCGCTTGCAGTCGGGGGTTTCTGCGGGTCGAGCGAGGCCTGAAACAGTCACTCGAGCCGTGGGACTGTCGGGCCGTGGAGCCGGTTCCTCGCCTGGCCGGCGCGACACTGGGCATCGTTGGCCTGGGGCGCATTGGCCAGGCGACGGCACAACGGGCCAAGGCGATGCGGATGCGAGTGATCGCACATGACCCGTATCTGCGTCCCGGCATCGAGAAGGTGCTCGGGGTGGAGATGGTTGACCTCAGGGAATTGCTGGAGACGAGCGATGCGGTGTCACTGCACGTCCCATTGACCGATGAAACTCGCCACATGATCAATACGGACGCCCTTGGCCGGATGAAGCCAGGTTCGATTCTCGTGAACACGGCACGCGGCGCGGTGGTGGACACGGCGGCGTTGGCGTTGGCACTGCGTGACGGCAAAATCGCCGGGGCGGGCGTTGACGTGCTCCCGATGGAACCGGCCCGGGCAGACGAACCGCTGATTCAACTTTGGCGCGACGCCGACGAGTCGAATATTAATTTAATCCTCACGCCGCATACGGCGTTTTATTCGGTGGAGGGCTTACTGGAGATGCGCACCAAGGCGGCGCAGGAGATTGTCCGGGCGTTGCGCGGCGAGAAACTGATCAACTGCGTGAACGCCCAGTGGCTACCCAAAAAAATGCGCGACAGAGTTTTGGTTGGGACACCTCCAACGGTCTGATACGCTGCGCCGCCGTGGGAATTGATCCATCACAACTGGCAACCGGTGTGGCGATGTGGATGTGCCTTGTTGCGCTTCTCTCATTTCATGAGTTTGGCCACGCTTGGATGGCGTACAAGTGTGGCGACGATACCGCACGGATAATGGGTCGTATGACCATTAACCCCATCGTGCATATCGATCCGATCGGCACGGTGCTGATTCCGCTGGCGATCTTATGGTTGAATCCCGGTTTCTTCATATTCGGTTGGGCCAAGCCGGTCCCAGTCAACCCAAACAATTACGAAAACCGCAAACGGGACGATATTTTGATCTCGATGGCTGGCCCGGCGATGAACGTGATCTTGGCAATTCTGCTCATGGTAGCATATCGTCTGGCAGTTGAGCTGCCGATTGATGTTGGCGAAGGAGCTGTCGTCCATAAAATGCAGTTGGTCGCCATTATCAGTATGATTTTGTGCGTGTTCAACCTGATCCCGATCCCGCCGCTCGACGGGTCGCACGTGATGCGGCATGTCATTGGCATGAGTGAGGAGACCTACCTGAAGATTGCACAATACGGTTTCATTGTTCTCCTCGTCGCGATAAATGTGTTCCCCCAGTTGTTCCAGTTTGTGTGGATGGTTTCGTTTGGAACTGTTGAGTTATTCAGGACGGTTCTTCTTTTTAGTTCATGAAAAACAAGCCGGAGAAAACCTTTGCGCAACTTGGATATCCCGGGCGGTTGATTGCCGTGGAAGGGATAGATGGCTCCGGCAAGTCCACGCAGGTCTACCTGCTCAAGCGCTGGCTGGAGTTGCAGGGGCTTAAAGTTTTCTTTAGCGAGTGGAATTCGTCCGAGCTGGTGAAGAGCGCCACCCGCCGAGGCAAGGAGGAACGACTACTCACGCCGACGACCTTCAGCCTGATTCACGCCACTGACTTCGCTGACCGCTACGAGCGCCAACTCGTGCCACTGCTAAAGGCTGGCTACATCGTACTGTGCGACCGATACAAGTTCACGGCGTTCGCGCGCGACACCGTCCGCGGCTGCTCGCCGGATTGGGTGCGGCGCATTTACAGTTTCGCCGCGCTGCCGGATCTGACGTTTTTTTTCAAAGCTCCGCTCGATGTGTCGCTGAGCCGTATTTTACAGGGGCGCCCGCAACTTAAGTACCACGAGGCGGGGATGGACCTCGGCCTGTCAAGCGACATCAAGGAGAGTTTCAAGGTTTTTCAGGGCCGATTGTTAAAGGCATACTCCGCGATGAAGAGCGAGTTTGGGATGATCCAAATTAACGCCAACCAGCCGATCGAGAAACAGCAGGAAACCGTTCGCCAACGCCTGGCAAATGCGATCGAACTTGCCCAATTCGAACTCGACCAAACGACATGACAGCCAGGCGCAAACCAACCGGGAGACGGAAGCCCACCTCGCGGGTGAAGTCGCCGAGGCCCCTGACCAAGCGCTTCCTTGGACACGCACTGCCCGGGGTCAGGCCCAGCGAGTTGACCGGCCGGTTGATCGTGATAGAGGGCGCCGATGGCTCAGGACGCTCAACGCAGATTCGGCGTCTGGTCGATTGGCTTGAGGCCAGCGGCCACGCGACCACTCAGGTTGGTCTGAAGAGGTCTAACCTCGCCAGCGAGGAACTAGAAAGCGCGAAAAACGGGAATATTCTTAATCGCACAACGATAAGTTTATTTTACGCGACAGATTTTGCCGACCAACTGGAGAATATTATTATTCCGTCGCTGCGCGCCGGGTTCACTGTGTTGGCTGACCGGTATATTTATACGCTTATGGCGCGTGACATGGTGCGCGGACTTGACTCGGACTGGGTGAAGAGCCTCTACAGTATCGCGCTAAAGCCAGACGCGGTGTTTTACCTGAAGCTCCCACCGGAGAA
>CAJWPV010000209.1 GCA_913045395.1 uncultured Verrucomicrobiota bacterium
CGTGGCTCTCATTGGGTGATATTCCCCAATCGAGGAGCGGCTTGGCCAACCCATTAACTGTCCGTAGGCTTTCCGTCTTTATGAAACAAAACGATCTGTATCGAGTCGCTTCAGTTCGCTTGGTCGGTGGAGTCATCGCTGTGATTTTGTCAGTGGCGCTTGGTCGGGCGCTGGCTGTGGCCAAGCCAAATATTGTGTTCGTGCTCGCCGACGACATGGGCTACGGCGATGTGCAGGCGCTTAACTCCCGCTCCACCGTGCCGACGCCGAATCTCAATCGCTTGGCTAGGCAGGGCATGATCTTCACCGATGCCCACTCGCCATCGGCGGTCTGCACGCCCACGCGCTACGGCACGCTCACCGGTCGGTACTGCTGGCGCTCGCGGCTGAAGCGCGGGGTGCTCAATGGCTACAGTGCGCCGCTGCTCGAGTCCGGCAGGTTGACAGTCGCCGGCATGTTGCGCGTCAGCGGCTACCACACCAGCGTCGTTGGCAAGTGGCACTTGGGGCTTGGCTACCAAAAGGGCGCCGACGAAAAGATTGACTATGCCAAGCCGATCACTGACGGGCCGAACGAACACGGCTTTGATTACTCGCACATCATCCCGGCGTCTCTCGACTTCCCGCCGTACGTGTACATTGAGAATGGCAGGATCATCGAGCTGCCGACGATCGACCAGCCTGCGGTGAGGTTCCCCGGCTTTCTGCGGCGCGGCCCGCGCCAGCCCGGCCTGGTGATGGATGACTGCCTCGATGACCTCACGCGCAAGGCGACCGGCGTCATCCGGCAACGTGCCAAAAAAGATCAGCCGTTTTTTCTCTACTTCCCGCTGTCCGCGCCGCACAAGCCGGTGCAGCCGCATCCACGTTTCATCGGCAAGTCGAAGCTCGGTCTGTACGGCGATTTCGTGATGCAGGTGGACTGGACGGTTGGCCAAGTGATGAAGGCAATCCGCGAGGCGGGCATCGAGAAAAATACGTTGTTGATTTACACGAGCGACAACGGCTCGTTCATGTATCGCCGCGGCGCCAACGAGAAGGAGGATCACCTCAGCGACCCGACGATCCAGGCGTACAACGAAACGCATCACACCGCCAACGGCGACCTGCGCGGCACCAAGGCGGACGTGTGGGAGGCCGGCCATCGGGTGCCGTTTTTTGCGAGCTGGCCGGGGGTGATTAAGCCCGGCTCAAAATGCGCCCGCACCACCGCGCACGTCGACCTGTTTGCCACCTGCGCCGAGATTGCGGGGGCCACGTTGCCGGTCAATGCAGCGGAGGACAGCTTCAGTTGGCTGCCCCTGTTCCGGGGCGGCGATTGGGCCAAGCCGCGTGCGCCAGTGATCAACCACAGTGCGGGTGGCATGTTCGCACTGCGCAGCGGCACGTGGAAGCTCGTGGCCGGCAACGGATCCGGTGGCCGTGAAGTGCCCAAGGGTAAGCCGTTTGGTAAGCCGTACCGGCTGTTCGACCTGTCGAGCGACACGGGAGAGAGCAACGACTTGGCCACGACTAAGCCGGACTTGGTCGGGAAGTTGATAAGGAAACTTGAGGCCATCCGCGCCAACGGCCGCAGCCGGTAGTGGCTAACTCACCGGGAGTTGATGGTCGAACCACACCGGGTCTCTTGATATTCTGAATAAGGCCCTCGCGGCGAGGCGGAGCCTTCGTACTCGACCCGCGAAGGTCAAGGTCGCCGCTCTCCTGGTTCACAGATCTGCAATGGCCTTGTTTTGACTTGCACAGCCACGACCAATCAGCCAGCTTGACCGGCCCGCCCGGAGTGCCAAAGGTCTCCCGTCGGTTAACCGAATTCAAATAAACCAGATTATCATGAAAAAGTTACTGACCGTATTGGCCATCGTTGGAATGGCATTCAGTGCCCAGGCCCAGACATCACTCGCTGATCGAATCAACGAAAACCAAACCGATTGGTTGCTGGGAGCTTGGGAGGCTGACATAGATGGAAACACGCTCTCCTTATCCTATAAATGGGTTGTGAAGGATCACGTGGTGGCTTCCCATCTTAAAACCAACGACAACGAGTCGTATAGTCTCATAGGGTTAAACCCAAAAACAGGTGAGATCGAGCAAACCGGATATGACAGCCAAGGCAAGAAGAGCACCGGCAAATGGGGTCCAAAAGGGGAGATGCCCATGGTTATTCTCACAAGCGTATCTGACACGGACGAAAAGCGAAGTATGGCCGTGGCTTTTCGCAAGATCGACGGGAACAACATCGAAGCTCAAATCTTCGAAGTTGATGCTTCCGGCAACGCGGGTGACTTCTCCTCGTTCAGTTTTGAAATGAAGCGTAAGAAAGAGAAGAAGTAATTCGTCACAATATCTTTGAAACAAAAAGGCTCCCCTGGCGGGAGTCTTTTTTTGTCGACTGAGCGCTTGGTCCAGACATCGAGTTCGCGGCCCAATTGACGGGCGGTTTTCTCGATCGTCGGGATCATGTCCACGTAGCCCTCGCTGCACAACCGCGAACTCGGTCACCCAATCCCGCTCCTCATCCCCTCATCGGTCGAACCTCTCGGCTGTCCCGAACCATGCAGGTGGGTTTGAGGTTGTTCCATGCTCAGCTGTGCGGTGGCGATTTAGATTTCGATCTGGCCGCTGAAAACGAATTCCGCCGGGCCGGTGAGTCGCACGTTGGTTAACGAGTCGTCGTCCGGCTCAAACGCCACGCTCAAGTCGTCGCCGCCGAGCACGCGCACGCGGATCGGCGAATCGCAGTCGTGCAGCTTGGCGGTGATCAATCCCGCCGCTGTCACGCCGGTGCCGCACGCGAGTGTCTCGCCGACACCGCGTTCGTAGGTGCGCACGCGGATCGAGTCTTGGCCGGTGAGCTGAACAAAGTTCACATTTGTGCCGTCCGGCGCGTAGCGTTCGTGATAACGAATCTCTTTCCCCAGTTGGGAGACCATCGCCTGATCGGCGTCATCGACGAACAACACCGCGTGCGGCACGCCGGTGTTGACCGAGTGAATCTCCAATTCACCGGCCGAGGTGCTGATACGGTCGCCGATGCGAAAATCCTCCGGCGGCGTGAGGCTGACGGTGACGCTCTCGCCGTCGAGTCTAGCCTTGATTACGCCGGCCAACGTCTCGAACGAAACCTCCTCCTGTCCGTCGAGGTGACGCTGGGCGAAACGCGCGAAGCAGCGCGCGCCGTTGCCGCACATCTCCGCCTCGCTGCCGTCTCTGTTGAAAAAGTCCCAGCCCAGGTCAGCGTCTCCCTTGGCCAAGCGTAGCAAAAGCACGCCGTCCGCGCCGACGCCGCGTTGGCGATGGCAGATTCTTTGAATCTGTTCCGGCGTGAGTTGGAGGCCAATTTCGCGGTTGTCGATCAGCACAAAATCGTTCCCGGCCCCGTTCATTTTTGTGAAGTCAACCAGCACGCACACAGTTTACCCAAGCTTGGCCAAGCCGGCAAGAGGGCCGATTATTACTGATAATGACTGCGGCGGCTAATCACTTGGTCAATGTATCGGCGCGTTGAGGGGTAGTCGATGTTTCGGAGGAAGGCGGCGCTGTTGGTGTGGGCTGCCTCTTTGGCCCAGCGAACCACTCGGGCGCGCCCTGCGTTGTAGTCGGCCAAGGCGTACGGCAGCGGATTGTCGGCGTGCGGATAGCGGTCGAGCCGCGTCTTGAGGTAGTAGGTGCCGGCGAGGATGTTCGTGCGTGGATCGTAAACGTGCGAGTGCTCGAAGTCGTGCACGCCGTGGTTGTCGGCCCACTCGAACGCGGCCAGTTCCATCAACTGCATCAGCCCGATCTCTCCGGCCTCGCCCAAGGCGTTTTTCTGGAAACGGCTCTCCTGCCAGATGACGGCCTTGATCAGCGCATACTCCACGCCGAACTCTTCCGCTGCATCTCGGATGATTGAGTTGTAACGTCGCTCCGTCTGGTTGTTCCACCACCAGTAAAATGCCGCGGCATCGAGCACCGCCAACAACAGCAGCCAACGCAGCCAACGGCCTTTTGAGCG
>CAJWPV010000210.1 GCA_913045395.1 uncultured Verrucomicrobiota bacterium
GTCGAGGTGGTACTTGGCCTTTAGATTGCGCTCGATGTCCGGCGTCGCTGGCGCACGCTCCTTGTCAAACGGCCCGCCCGGCGCAACACGTACCAAACAAAACGCAAGGAAACTGATCACAAGCACCAATGGCACCAGCGTCGCTAAGCGCCTCAAAAAATAGGCCAAACTCACTGCGCAAAACAATGCCCGCGCACCCGCAACGCTGTAAAGAGCGGGCCGCTTGAACCGCTTGAGCAAGCGGGCAAATAGAGTCATATTGTCCCTATTAAGGGTTCGTTTAAATTGTGTCAATATGTCCCTATACCGTATATTTATACGATAAAAACCTCAATTTATTCCGTTTTTTAGCCCTATCATACTTGGCACGATGACTGCGTATAGGTGGCTAGTTGGTTCGATAGAAACCGTTAACCTGAAAACAGAAAGGAAAATAATTATGATGACTTGTTCGAAACGAAATACGAATCCGTTGAATGTATTTGAGGATGTGTTTGGCACCCTGTTTAACGACTCAATCGGGAACTTGGCCAAGGCCACCCAAGCCGGCACCTGGAGCCCGGCGGTGGATATCGTCGAGTCGACCGACGCCTACACGCTGACTGCCGACCTGCCCGGCCTGACCAAGGGCGACATCAACCTGAGGGTGGAAGAAGGCGTGCTGACACTGACCGGCGAGCGCAAAAGCGAGCACACTGAGAGCAAGGAGTTCGGCCACCGCTACGAGCGGGCTTACGGCAAGTTCAGCCGCTCTTTCAAACTGGACAGCGGTGTTGAGAACGGAAAGATCAAGGCCGAGTTCAAGAATGGACTGCTCATGGTCGAGTTACCAAAGGTCGAGGCCAGCAGACCGTTCGAAGTTTCAATCGCAGAGTAATCCGGATTGATTATCAGGACAATCCCCAAAGCGGAGCCTATCGGCTCCGCTTTTTTTGGTGCCAAATCTCGAGGTGGGCATGCTGTCCTAGGGCGCCTCAAAGAAAATACCGTGTGCAAGGCGGACAACTGTGGGCAGACGCCCTACGCAAAAATACACCTGGCCAAGCGCTTGGCCGGTGAAAGATTATATTGAATACTACCGCCCACGCCCGCGACGATCGTCGCCTCCCCGACTCTGGCTGCTGTAACGTTCGCGCATCTGTTGCGCGTACTTTTGTCGATCCGCATCCGACATGTTGGCAAATCGCTCCCGCAACTCATCCCGCGATGATCGTTCGCTACCGCCTCTTGAGCGCTTGGCCGCCTCCTCGGCTCGTTGCTTTTCAATGCCCGCCTTGATCTGGGCCGCCTGCTTCGCAACGGCACTGGAACCGGATGACTTGGAGGAGGAACTTCTCGAGGAAGTTTTTCGGGGCGCCTTGGATACTGATGTCTTGAAGCCATCCTCCTTGAAACTCAGGCCGCGAAGTTCACCAAACTCCTTGATGGTGACTTTCCCTGTTGCCTTGTCGATTGAGACGATCTCGATGCCGTCCTTTTTTTCGCCGGCCGCCAATTGCAAGTATTTGGGGGGCTCAGCGGCTTTCTTCTTGGTATCGATCAGCGCAAGCGCCGCGCGTTCCACGCCCTCCTGCCGGTAAATCCCTGTCAGCTTGATGTCCTCACTTTTCGGAGGCTCGGGTGCGGTTTTGGGTGCGGGCGGCGGTTCACCGGTGAGGTCAAACGCATTGCGTTTACTGATGGTAAGATACGGGTTTTCGATCGGCCGCACGGTCTGGCCGAACGACATAAAAATGCCCAAGACAGCCACCGCCAACACTGACTTTCCTCCGTTTTTCACGATTTTGCTCATTTTTTAGGCCACAAGCCTGCCCGCGCCGGCCAACCCGAACACAGGTTAAACGTTATTCCGAGGCAAATAGTTACGAAAAAACTACCCTAGGCTAGGCGGGAAAATCATACCTCCGCTATACCAGCGCGTCATGGACCACGTTGCCGTGGACGTCCGTCAATCGAAAGTCGCGGCCTTGGAATCTGAAAGTCAGCCGTTTGTGATCCAATCCCAACAGATGCATCACGGTCGCGTGCAGGTCGTGCACGTGGCACTCCTGATCGATCGCGCCAAACCCGAACTCATCCGTCTCGCCAACGATGTTGCCGGGCTTGATACCGCCGCCAGCCATCCACATGGTGAACGCGTCGATGTGATGGTTGCGGCCCTTGGTCTGCCGCGCCTCACTCATCGGTGTGCGGCCAAACTCGCCACCCCAGATCACCAGCGTGTCCTCGAGCATCCCGTGCGCCTTGAGATCCTTCACCAGCGCCGCGCTGGCCTGATCGACATCGTGTGTCACTTTGTCGAAATCCTTGGTCAGAGTCTCTCCCGGGCCGCCGTGGCTGTCCCAGTTCGTGTGGTACAACTGCACAAACCGCGTGCCGCGCTGAATTAAGCGCCGCGCCAAGAGGCAGTTATTGGCAAAACTCGGTTTACCCGACTCGACACCATACAGGTTGAGCGTCGCCTTTGATTCTCCGGAAATATCCATCAACTCCGGCGCGCTGGACTGCATGCGGTACGCCATCTCGTACGAGGCAATGCGCGTGTTGATCTCCGGGTCACCGGTTGCTACCAGGCGCTTCAGGTTGAGTTTGTTAATGATGTCGATCGAGGCGCGTTGACGCTCGCGGCTGACGCCGGCCGGGTTGGCCAGGTTAAGAATTGGGTCGCCCGAGCCCCGCAGCGGCACCCCTTGATACGTGGTCGGCAGAAAGCCACTCGCCCAGTTGGCCGCCCCGCCGCGGGGTCCCCGTGAACCGGAGTGCAGCACCACGAATCCCGGCAGACTTTGCGATTCGCTACCGATGCCATACGTCACCCACGAGCCCATGCTGGGCCGCCCAAAAATCCCGGTGCCGGTATTCATGAACAGCTTCGCCGGCGCGTGGTTGAACAGGTTCGTCTTGCAGGTGCGAAACATCGTCATCTCGTCGGCAATGCCGGCGATGTGCGGGATGTTCTCGCTGAACCACATGCCGCTCTGTCCGTGCTGCTGAAATTGTTTCACCGGGCCAAGCAGTTTTTTCTGGTCCTTGAAACTGCTGTTCATGAAGGCGAACCGCTTGCCCCTGATGAACGACTCGGGGATGTCACCGCCGCTGCGCCTGGCAAGCTCCGGTTTCCAGTCAAACAACTCCAACTGCGACGGGCCGCCGGCCATGAACATGTAAATGACATTCTTCGCCCTTGGTCGAAAGTGAGGTTTGCCGGGCTGAAACGGATTCACACTCGCCGCGCTGGCCAAGTCGTCCCCGAGCAGCGAGCCAAGCGCGATCGAGCCCAGGCCCACCGAGCATTGGCTGAAGAAATGTCGGCGAGTTGTCTGTTGCAAATCCATTTGCTGCGCCTGGCTGTCCATTAAATCGTTCATCATTCGCGGGTGATCGTTTCGTCGAGGTTCAGCAACACACGCGCCGCCATCGTCCACGCCGCCAACTCTGTGTTGCTGCTGGCTGGCTGCGTCGCTTGGCCAAGCGACCTGGAGGTGGCCACCACCGCCTCGGCCTCTGCGGATTGCGCGGCAAACTCGCTGTGTTGGCTCTCGACCAGGCCGGTGAGCAGCCGTAGTTCCTCCGCGTCCGGCTCGCGCCCGAGACACAGCCGGTAGCCCAGGCGGATGCGTTTCGCCGAACTGTCGGCCTCCGCCATCAGCCGCTTGGCCAGGCCGAGCGCTAACTCGACGAAAGCCGGGTCGTTCATAAGCGTTAGCGCCTGAAGCGGCGTGTTAGAGCGGATACGACGCGTGCACGCGGCCAGCCCGGCCGGGGCGTCGAACACCTTCAGCGCCGGGTGCGGTGTGTTTCGCCAACGGTAGGTGTACGCGGCGCGGCGGAAACGATCCTCACCGCCGCTCGCCTTCCAGGTTTTTCGATGCTGACCAAGGTCCATGCAGCCATCCGGCTGCGGCGGGAACACCCCCGGCCCACCCATCTTCGCGCTAAGCAACCCGCTCGAGGCAAGCGCGACATCGCGCACCACCTCGGCATCCAG
>CAJWPV010000211.1 GCA_913045395.1 uncultured Verrucomicrobiota bacterium
TGCTGGAAATCTCTGGGCCGCACTTGGCCAAGCGGAATATCGAGTTGACCAACCTGAGCGGTCAGCCATGGGCCGGTTCCATCGTGGTGAGTAACACGCTGGCTAACGCCGGCGTGACACTCACCCCGACCAAACCGACGATCACCGTCCCGGCCAAGGGCAGAGCCACAGTCGAGCTAACACTGGCCATCGACCCGGCCAAGGTGCAGTTGCTGTTCGATCCCACCACGTCGCCGGAGGTGAAGGGGGGGGCGCGGCACATCGCTCACGAGGCATCCGGACAGGTTTGGTTTCACGGTGAGTCGCGCTCGGTGCATGTGTCGTATCACATGCTGCTGCGTCCGGTGGGTGACCATCACGTGGAAGCCGGGAGCGTGGCGGTTCGGCAACCGGAGGGGGCAGCACCGGTCGCGCTGCCCGTAGCCGGTAACAATCCGCACAACGCCCCGCTAGTCTCGGTGTTTCAGTTTGGCTATCAAAGTCCCTCGCGCGGTTACCGAGACCGCGAACGCGCGGCCCGTGATTTACGTGCGGTGGGGGCGGCGTCCAACGCGCCGGAACTGGGCGGCATCGATGGGGCCACCCTGTTTTTCGGCATCGCCATGGAGGGGTCGTGGATCGTGCCGCAGTCGTTTCTCACCAACATCGGCATCGACGTGGACACCGACCTCGACGGCGACATCGACTATGAGTTGACGCACGGCTCCTCCGGTGACGTGCTGGTTACCGGTGACATCACCGAGCGCGAACTGGCTGACGACGCCTACTACACCATCATCAATTCGATTGATTTGGAGAAACCGATACTGGGTGGGATTCTGAATATTTTCCCGTCGGCGGAACAGGAAACGTCACTGCTCAACAACAGCGTGATGATCTACTCGGTCAGGGCAGCCGACCTCGGGTTGGCCAAGGGCAGCACGCGGATTCAATATCGCTTTCACAACGTTCTCGAGAACACGCGCTGGATCGTGTTTGACGCCGCCCAACCGGCGCTGCGCACCGCCAACCCGTCACTCGGGCACTCGCCGTATCACGCCGCGAATTTGCCTCTGGTGGTCGCTATTGACCACGACGCCCTGTCGGGTAACGGGTACAAAAACAACACGCTGCCCAGGCTGCTCCTGTTGTTTCACCATAACGAGGCGGGCGCTCGTTTCGATGTCGTGAAACTGGCTCAATCGGGGCCGGACACGGACAACGACGGTATGCCAGACGATTGGGAATCCGGGCAGTTTTCCGGCATCGGCATTGCCGATGCCGCCAGCGATTTTGATAGTGACGGTTTTCCGGATGTTGCCGAGTACCGCGCTGGGACAGACCCGAAAGACAATGACTCGTACCTCCACTTCAAGATACCGATAGAGGTCAAAAACGAGACCGTTGTGCTGCGCTGGCAAAGCGTGCCCGGCCGGCGCTATCGCATCGAGAAAAGCAACGGCGACCTGTCCGAGTGGAAGCCGCTCACCCTGGGACTGACCGCACGGCTTGACACGCTTGAACACACCGACCTGCGGATCGACAACGGCAATCCGGTGTTTTACCGGTTGCTGGTGGAGCAGGATTGATGGCCGCTCTAGGGGAACAACTGGGCCGCGACCTCGACGAGATCTGTGACGCCGGCTTGTGGCGAGAATTGCGGGAGATCGAGTCGGCGCAAGCAACTCGCATCACATTCGGTGGCCGAGAGTTTATCAATTTTTCCTCGAACGACTATCTTGGCCTAGCTGCGCATCCGGCGATTGGCCGAGCGGCGTGCGAGGCGGTTGAACAGTTCGGCGTTGGCTCCGGCGCGTCACGGCTGATCTGCGGTTCACTGCAACCGCACCACGAACTCGAGGCGGCCTTGGCCAAGTGGTTTGATACCGGTGCGGCCTTGGTTTTCTCTACCGGCTTCGCGGCGGCTCAGGGCATGCTGACGTCGCTGCTTGGGCAAGGCGACGTGGTGATCATCGATAAAAAAGCGCATGCCTCAATGATCGACGCTGCCAGGCTGAGCGGCGTGACAATGCGCACATTTCGACATAACGACCTGGAGAATCTCGAGAAGGTATTGCAGTGGGCTGCCGACCGAAGAGGGAGGGTACTGGTGGCGACCGAGACCGTTTTTTCGATGGATGGAAGTCGTGCGCCGTTGGCCGGGATTGTTGAACTAAAGGAGCGTTACGGCGCTTGGTTGATGCTCGACGAGGCGCACGCCGTCGGGCTGTACGGGGCGCATGGCCAGGGGCTGGCGGCGGCCGATGGCTTGGGTGCGCGCATCGAGATTCGGATGGCCACTCTGGGCAAAGCGGTTGGCGCGGCCGGTGGCTTCATCTGCGGCAGTCGCCAACTCGTTGACCTGCTGGTGAACAAGGCACGCAGTTTTATTTTTTCGACCGCCCCGAGTCCAGTTGTCAGCGCTGCCGCCCGGGCCGGCGTGGAACTCATTCAGGGCGCGGAAGGGGAGGCGCTGCGCGGGCAGCTTTGGCAGCGGGTGAACGAGTTGAGAGGCGGAGTCGAGTCGCTTGGCTGGAAAACGCCAGCCGAGCCAAGCGCCATCCTTCCACTGATCCTCGGCGGGGAAGACAAGGCCTTCGCGGCAATGGAGCGTTTGCGCAAGGCAGGATTTTTCATACCGGCGATTCGCTACCCGACTGTCCCCCGCAACAAGGCCCGTCTGCGCGTCACCCTGACTGCCAATCATACGGCAGAGAATATTCAGCAGTTAGTGAACGCGCTTGGCCAAGCGGTCACTTGTTGAAATAAATCTTTAGGTTGTGCGAGGCGCGGCCGGCAGCGACGATGTCGATTTTGCCGTCAGCGTTGAGATCGGCAATGCGGATATCCTCGGTGGCCATCTCGTTGTCATCGACGAGCATGCTTTTCCATTCCGACCGCTGCTCGTTGGTGGGGTAGTAAAATTTTACACCCACTTTTCCGGTGCGGCGAGTGCCGCGCCAACCAACTACAATTTGGTCGCTACCAGAACCCATGAAGTCGCCGGTGGCCAGGGCGTGGCCCTGGTCGAGTGACTCATCGATGATGTTGCGGTTCCAAAGTTTTGTCCCCTTAACCGGGGTATAAATGGAAAGCTGGTTGCCGTGCATCGGCTCGATGGCGGTGACGAAGTTTTTGCCTTCTGAACCGGCACCCTGGCGGACTTCGCCGGTTGGGTTGTTGGAAATCTGGCGGCGATTCCAGGTGCCATCCTTGCTGGGGTTCAAAAGGAACAAACCCTCGAGGCCGCCGAGCAGCATCTCGTTGGCCTGGTCACCATCCCACTCGGCAACGTCGAAGTTGTGGCTCATGTGCATGTTGCCGTCCAACAAGGTGGTGCTCCAGCTGCCTTTGGGGTCGCTTGGCATGTGGTAGGCGAGTGTGCGGACACCGTCGCCTTTGCCACCCTTGTTGCCGCGGCCGTGCAGCGGCAACACGACGAGATCGTGCCCGCCGGTGGGTGTTTTAAACCAGCGCATGCGGTGGGTTGTCGGCTCGTGCTCGAGTTGTACCGGTGTCCATTTTTGCCTTCGGTCGGCGGGAGGGATAAGGTAAAACACGGCACCGGATTTGGCGGCGTCGTTGGTTTCGCCAGGGTTCCATTGCGCACCGGCGGCAATCTCGGCTTTGCCGTCACCATCGATATCGCGCACGGCGATGCAGACGTGGTCGCGCTGGGTGAGGTTTTCAACGATGATATGCTTCTTCCACGACGGGTTCTCGTACCAAGCGATGTTGCGGGCGTCGCAAAGGACGATGTCTGGTTTTTTGTCACCATTCATGTCGGCGATGGCGGTGCCGTAGCCGATCTTCACCTGGGTGTCGATGGTGACATGGCGAAACTTGGGTAAGTCGGCGGCTTGACTGTTGGCGATCGTGGCTAGGCCAGTGATGGCGGAGGCGAGTATTGCTGATGCTTTCATGGTACCGGCGATTTTGAGGGCAAGTAGCGGCGGAGGCAAGGGCGATCGCTTGGCAATTCTCACGCCACAGGGCAGGGACGGCTG
>CAJWPV010000212.1 GCA_913045395.1 uncultured Verrucomicrobiota bacterium
GATGGAGTTGAGCACCTACTTCCGCATCAACGCCGCCAATACCGGACAGTTCGAGCGCACCTTGATCATCGCCGAGGAGGGCAGCCACGTGAGCTACCTCGAGGGCTGCACCGCGCCAATGCGCGACGAGAACCAGTTGCACGCCGCCGTGGTGGAGTTGATCGCGCTCGACAACGCCGAGATTAAGTACTCGACCGTACAGAACTGGTATCCCGGAGACGAGCAGGGACGCGGCGGCATTTACAACTTCGTGACCAAGCGCGGCATCTGCAAAACCAGCGCCAAGATTTCGTGGACGCAGGTTGAGACTGGCTCGGCGATTACGTGGAAATATCCCAGCGTCATTCTAAAGGGCGACAACTCGACCGGCGAATTCTACTCCGTCGCGCTGACCAACAACATGCAGCAGGCCGACACCGGCACCAAGATGGTGCACTTGGGAAAAAACACCCGCAGCACGATCGTCTCAAAGGGCATCTCCGCCGGCAAGGGTCAGAACAGCTATCGTGGCCTGGTACAGGTCGGCAAAAAGGCGACGAACGCCTGCAACTTCTCGCAGTGCGACTCGCTGCTCATCGGCGACCGATGCGGCGCCCACACCTTCCCCTACATCGAGGTGAAAAACCACTCGGCAAACATCGAACACGAGGCGACCACCTCGAAGATCGGCGAGGATCAAATCTTTTACTGCAACCAGCGCGGCCTCGAGACGCAGGACGCCGTCAACATGATCGTGAACGGTTTCTGCAAGGAAGTGTTTCGAGAACTCCCGATGGAGTTTGCCGTGGAAGCCCAAAAACTCCTCGATGTCAGCCTCGAAGGCAGTGTCGGCTAAAAACCTTTTTCTGAATGCTCGAAATAAAAAAACTACAAGCTGGGATCGAGGACAAGCCGATCCTGAAGGGAATTGACCTCTCGGTGAACGCCGGCGAGGTGCACGCCATCATGGGCCCCAATGGCAGTGGCAAAAGCACACTTGCCTCGGTGCTTGCCGGACGCGAGGGCTTCGATGTCACCGGCGGCGAGGTGCTCTACAACGGCAACGACCTGCTCGACCTCGCGCCGGAGGAACGCGCCCGCGATGGGGTCTTTCTCGCGTTCCAATACCCGGTGGAAATCCCCGGCGTGAACAGTGCCTACTTTTTGCGCTCGGCCGTCAACGCGGTTCGCACGCACTGCGGGGAGGAGGAACTCGATGCGATGAACTTTCTAAAGGCCGTGAAAGCGAAGATGAAGGAACTCGGCCTGAACGAGGACTTCCTCAAGCGCCCAGTCAACACCGGCTTCTCAGGCGGCGAAAAAAAACGCAACGAGATTTTACAGATGGCGATGCTTAATCCGAGGCTGGCCATCCTCGATGAAACCGACTCCGGCCTCGACATCGACGCGCTGCGCATCGTCGCCGACGGCGTCAACCGACTCAAGCGCGACGACAACGCACAGTTGGTCATCACCCATTACCAGCGACTGCTCGAATACATCGTGCCGGACTTCGTGCACGTGCTGCATGATGGCCGCATCATCAAGACGGGCGACAAGTCGCTGGCGCTTGAACTGGAGGAGAAAGGCTACGACTGGCTGGTCAAGGAAGCCGCATGAGCCAAGCTGCCGCTACAGATTTTGCTGCCACTCCGGCAGAGGCATTTGCTGCAATCGAGCAGAACGGCGTAGCTCTGATGCCGCTGCGAAAGGCCGGCCTGGCCCGGTTTTCCGAGTCGGGTTATCCGTCGCTTCGTGACGAGGATTGGCGATTCACCAACATTGAGCCACTCACCGATTTGCCGTTTCGGCCGGTTATCGACCCGATTGACCAAGCGCCTAGTATGGAGAAACTTGGTGATGTGGCTTTCGGCCGAACGGAAGCGGATCGACTGGTGTTCATTGATGGCCATTTCAACGCTGACTTGTCGCAAACCGGGGATCAGCCAAGCGGCGTGACGGTGACCCACTTGGCCAGCGGCTTGGCCGGTTTGGAGCGCAAAGTCGGTTCGCTTTCCGGTGGCGATGACAACCCGTTCGTCGCGCTCAACGACGCGTTTTTCACCGACGGCGCGCTGATTCAGATTGGCGACGGCCAGTGCCTGGCCAAGCCAGTTCATCTGCTGTTCGTCACCACGGCTGGCAAAGATGGCGAAGCGGTACACATCCGCAACTGGATTAACGCCGGGGCCAATGCGCATGGCACCATCATCGAGTCACACCTCTCGCTTGGCCAAGCGGCGACCGTGACCAACGTTGTCACCGAGTCGCGCATCGGAGACGGCGCAAATCTTGAACACGTGAAATTTCAGGATCAATCAGCCAAGGCCTTTCACCTGGCGTCGCTCCACTCGGAACTGGGCCGCGACGCGCGGTATGCGTTCCACTCGATCGCGCTTGGCGCGCGGCTATCGCGCAACAACCTGCGTATGCGCCTGGCCAGGCCAGGCATCGAGTGTGTGCTCAACGGGCTGTACATGATGCGCGGCCAGCAGTTGGCCGATCATCACATGATTGTCGAACACGCGGCGCCGCACTGTGACAGCCACGAATACTTCAACGGCGTTCTCGACGACCAGTCGCGGGGAGTCTTCCACGGCCGCATCCTCGTGCAACCCGGCGCGCAAAAAACCGATGCCAAGCAGACCAACAAAAATCTGCTGCTTAGTGACGACGCCACGGCGAACACCAAGCCTCAGTTAGAGATTTACGCTGACGACGTGAAATGTACCCACGGCGCAACCATCGGCGAAATGGACGACGACGCGATTTTTTATCTGCGCACCCGAGGGCTCGACACCCTCACCGCGCGGCGAATGCTGATGCACGGGTTCGCCGGCGAGATTATCGAACGCATCCGGCTCGATACCGTGCGCGAGGAACTCAACGCGCTGGTGTGGGACCGGCTCGAGGCGGAGCACCAGTTGGACTGACTCGTGGCGAATTTTCTGGACACAACGATCGATGAACTCATTGAGAACTTCGACTTTCTCGGTGACTGGGAGGAGCGTTTTGCCTATCTCATCGAGCTGGGCAAGAAATTGCCGCCGCTCGACGAGTCGGAAAGGGTCGAAGACAATCGGGTGCATGGATGCCAGGCAATGGTTTGGCTGAAAATGCAGCCGGCCAGCGACTCGAGGTTTGAAATTCACGCTGATTCGGACGCCTTCATTGTCAAGGGGTTGATCGCCGTTTTAATGCTGATTTACCGTGGAAAAACTGCCGAACAAATTATAGCCACCGATGTCATGGGGACATTCGCCAAGCTTGGACTCGAGCGCCACCTCAGCCCAACCCGACGCAACGGACTGCACTCGATGGTGAATCGTATCAGGGCACTTGCCTGCGGTGCGACCGCACAGACATCCTGAAATGAACAACGCAGAACCCATTGAGCTCACCCGTGACGTCGAGGCATCCATCGTCCCCTCGGGCGATAAGGTGACGCTGCAAAAGGGCGAGACTGCGCAGATCACCCAGACACTGGGCGGCACCTTCACGGTCATCGTCAGTGGCAACATGTTTCGCATTGAGGGAGGAGACGCCGAGGCGCTTGGCCTTGAACCGGTCAAGACACCAGCCGATGAGGCGAAGCGGCCGGAGACAATCGACGACTTAAACGAGCAGATCCAGGCGCAGCTCAAGACAGTTTATGATCCAGAGATCCCTGTGAACATCGTGGACCTGGGCCTGGTGTACGACAGTACTCCGACCCAGATTGACGGCGGCTGGCGTGTCGATGTGAAGATGACACTCACCGCGCCCGGCTGCGGCATGGGGCCGGTGCTGCAACAAGACGCACAGAACCGGCTGCTGTGCATCCAGGGGGTGGACGAGGCGGATGTGCAGGTCGTCTGGGATCCGCCCTGGAACCAGGACATGATGAGCGAGGCGGCCAAACTGCAGCTCGGTATGATGTGATGAGCGCACCGGTGAAAACAATGCGCCTGGCCAAACGCGACGACTTTCCAATCCTGCAGGAAACGGTGAATGGCCATCCGTTG
>CAJWPV010000213.1 GCA_913045395.1 uncultured Verrucomicrobiota bacterium
CTGCGGCAGTTCCCGAGAGCACGCACCGATCGCGCTGGGCTCAGCCGGATGCAAACTGGTTTTGGCTGAAAGCTTTGCCCGCATTTTTTTCCGCAACTGCGTGGCGACCGGCGAGCTTTACCCGTGCGACATCACAGATCGGCTCTGCGACGTTCTCAAGACCGGCGACGAGGTGAGGGTCGATCTTGACGCCGGCACGGTGCTTAACCCTTCCACCGGTGCGGAACATTTGATCAAGCCATTGGGCGAGGTGCGCCCGGTGATCGATGCCGGCGGGTTGTTCAACTTCGCCCGCCAAAGCGGCATGATCGCCAAATGATCGTTGCAGCTTTGCCAGACGGGCCACTGTGATGGCTGACAACAACAAAACGCGCGTGGTTGTCGGCTTGAGCGGTGGAGTGGACTCCTCTGCGGCGGCCTCGCTGTTGGTGGAGCAGGGTTACGACGTCGTCGGCATCACGCTCAAGGTCTGGCCGCAGGATTGCGTGGCCCGCGCCGAGGACAAGTGCTGCGGCCCGCAGGCAGTGATGGACGCCCGTTCAGTCGCGGACAAACTCGACTTTCCGTACTATCTCGTCGATGAATCGAGGGAGTTTCAGCGGGACGTGATCGACTACTTTGCGGCGGAGTACAAGGCGGGGCGGACGCCAAACCCGTGCGTGATGTGCAACGAGAAGCTCAAGTTTGGCAACCTGATCGACCGCGCCCGGAAGCTTGGCGCGGAGTACGTGGCCACCGGCCACTACGCGCGACTTGAGAAGCGCAACGGCCGAACGGTGATGCTGCGCGGCCGGGATGCGCGAAAAGACCAGACGTACTTCCTGTTCTCGCTTGGGCAGCAACAGCTCGCACATATGATGTTTCCGCTGGGCGACCTGCAGAAGAGCGAGACACGCGAGGTCGCCCGGTGCGTGAACCTGAAGACGGCGGAAAAGCAGGAGAGCCAGGAAATCTGCTTCGTGCCGGACAAGGACTACAAGAAATTCCTGACGACCGCCGGATTGGTGGAGGAGCACCAGGGCGAGATCGTCGATACCCGTGGCCAGGTGCTCGGGCATCATGATGGGATCGAGTTTTACACCATTGGCCAGCGAAAGGGCCTGGGTCTCTCGTCGTCAACGCCAATGTACGTGGTCGAGCTGGATCCGGAACACAACCGGGTGGTGGTTGGCGAGGAGGGGTTGCTGCTTCGGGGCGAGTTGCGGATTGAGCGCTGCAACTGGATTCCCTTTGACCGCTTGACCAAGCCGATCGAGGCGACGGCGGCGATCCGGTACAACCACCCCGGTGCCGAAGCGACGGTGATCCCGGGCGAAAACGACCGGGCAATTGTGAAGCTGCGGGAGCCGCAGCGGGCGGTCACGCCGGGACAGGCGTGTGTCTTTTATCAGGACGACCTCGTGGTGGGAGGTGGCTGGATCATGCGGGATTGAGCATATTCAGGGCTCAGCCAAGCGTGGCGTCACAGGCATAAATCGCTCATAAAAGGATTGCCGGGATGGGGTGTTTGTGGCTTCATCTCCCGCCCGTGACGCACGGGTGATGTGCTCCGTTGGCAACAAACCGTTGCCCCGACCGGAGCCAAACCAGTCCGGCTCCTCTGAATATGAGTCTGGTTCGAGTCCATGTATACTACTCGGGGCGGGTACAGGGAGTGGGTTTCCGATACACAGTGAAGTCCTTGATTCCCGGGTACGATGTTCTCGGCATCATCCGGAATCTGCCTGATGGCCGTGTGGAACTGGTCGCCGAGGGCGAGCGGGCCGAATTGGAGGCGTTCCTGCAGGCGATTCGGGATTCGGGCCTGCGCCGTAACATCCGGGACGAGGAAATCGTATTTGGTGAAGGTAAGGATAATTTTAGAGGGTTTGAAATCACGGGGTGATTTCTGTTGGACTGAATGAAGTACGCTTTGATAGCTGACATCCACGCCAACCTCGAAGCATTCGAGGTGGTGCTCGAGGATGCGCAAAAGAACAACTGCACACACTACGTGTGCCTGGGGGACGTGGTTGGTTACAATCCGAATCCATGTGAGTGCATTAAGATTGTGCGTGACATGGAGATGCCGTGCATCATGGGTAACCACGACGAGTATTGTGCCGGCGACATCGACCTTAGTGGGTTCAACCCGCACGCCGGCCGTGCCATCATATGGACACGCGACCAGTTGAACGACGAAGAGAGCGACTGGCTCCAGCGGCTGAAGTACCTGCGCATGATTGCCAACTTCACCATCGTGCACGCCACGCTCGACGCGCCCAAGCGCTGGGGCTACGTGATGAGCAAACTCGACGCAGCGGCCAGCTTCACCTACCAGAATACGGCCGTCTGTTTTTTCGGCCACACCCATGTGCCGCTGGCTTTTGTCCGTGAGAACAACTCCGTTACCGGCGGCAAGTACGACACGTTGACGGTCGAGAAGGGCAAGAAATATTTCATCAACGTCGGCAGCGTGGGCCAGCCCCGGGACGGTGATCACCGTGCCGGATACGCCATCTACGACCTCAAGGCCGGGACAATCGAGTTGCGCCGGCTGGAGTATGATTTCAAGAAAACGCAGGCCAAGATTTTGAAAGCCGGCCTGCCCGAGCGCTTGGCCAACCGGCTGGCCCTGGGCAAATAACCTGCTGCCGGCCCGGCTGAACCGACACGCCGCCCAACGTGGGTACTGAACTCGCGACCGGAATCGCGACATGCACAAATTAAGGCAAATCTTCGCCTTCGTGGCGCCCTATTTGAAACCGTACTGGGGCCGGATTGTTGCCGGTGTCTTTTTCGGGATTCTCTTCGGAGCGTCGAACGGGCTGGTCCTGTGGGCAACCAAGACCATGCTCGACCGCCTGGTGCCGCCGGATGCCGCCACGGCTAAGATGGCCCCTCCCGAGGGAGATCTCCCCGCGAACTGGTTCACAGACACCGCTGCCTCGATCCAGGACAACATTCTCAACACGCTCGATCCGTGGCTGCCGAAGATGGGCGCGCCGCTGGAGACGGAGCAGATCATTGGCGGGCTGCTGGTGTTCCCACTGTTGGTTGGCTTGCGGGGTTCCTCAAAATTCCTCGGCGCATACTGTCTGGCCTGGGCCAGTGAACGGGTGATCAACGACCTGCGTGTCACGGTTTTCAACAACCTGAGCCGATTGTCCATTCCCTTCTTCAACCGCGCAACCACGGGCGACCTGATCACACGTATCAACGGCGACGCGCTTTTGCTGCAAACCTGCCTGGCCTCCGGGGTGGGCATCCTCGTGTCCGAGCCGGTGGCCATCATCAGCATATTCACCGGCCTGTGCCTGATCGATTGGGAGTTGACCCTCGGCATGCTGGTGCTGTTCCCGATCTGCGTCATCCCCATCGTTTATTTTGGCAAAAAAGCCCGCAAGGCAACAGGCAAACGAGTCGCTGCCAACATCGACCAGTCCAGCCTCGCGGTGGAGATGTTTTCCGGCATGCGCGTCATCAAGGCGTTCGGGCTCGAGGGTGCCCGGGTCGACCGGTTCAGGGAACTGTCCCGGCAACTGATCCGACAAACGATGAAGACCGTGCGATCTCGGGAGATCGTCGGCCCGCTGGTCGAGACGATATCGATGATCGGTATCGGCGCGCTGATCCTGTACGTCGTCCACACCGAGCGCAGCATGCCGGACCTGGTGGTGTTTTTCACCGGGATCATCATGTTTTACACGCCCATCCGTAAGCTGGCCCGCCTTCACGTGCGCATCGAGGAGGCAAGCGTCGGCGCCCGGCGCCTGATGAATGTCCTCGACGAAAAGCCGGACATTCTTGAGCGCCCCGAGGCCAGGCCGGTGACCGGTTTCGAGCAGGGCATCGAGTTTGATGGCATCTCCTTCGCGTACGAGGATGAGCCGGTGTTGATCGGGCTCGATCTCTCCATCCCGAAAGGCACCAAGCTAGGCATTGTGGGCGAGAGCGGTTCCGGCAAGAGCACCCTCATCAATCTGCTATTCCGGTTTCAC
>CAJWPV010000214.1 GCA_913045395.1 uncultured Verrucomicrobiota bacterium
ACGCACGCAACAATCGTTACTACGAAAAGCCAAGCGTGCGCAAACGCCGCAAGATGAAGGTGGCCAAGTTCACGCAAATGTTGAAGACGCGCCACGCAGACGCCTGATCGCACGGAATTTTTTTCGCCGGAAGTTGTCAGTTGAGGCAGCTTGCGGCTATTTTTTTGCCGCGACATGTATTCCTTCTCCACCTGCTGGAACTCCCACCGCCACACGAATGGCCGCGAGATGCTCGAGGAGATCCGCGACCTTGGTTTTGAGTACGCAGAGTTGAGTCATGGCATCCGGTTGAGCCTTGTGCCTGGCATCATGGAGGCTGTTGAGGCCGGGGTGATCAAGATTTCCACGCTACACAACTTCTGCCCGCTGCCTATCGGCTGCAATCACGCTAACCCGAACGTCTTCAAGTTTTCATCCACCAACCAGCGCGAGCGCGACAACGCCTACCGGCACACGATGAAAACCATCGAGATGGCGGATCAGCTCGGGGCCAGGCTCATTGTGCTGCACATGGGGGAGATCGACATGCGCAACTACACCGACAAATTGATCGACCTGCTCGAGGCCGGAAAACAGGACACACCCAAGTACCAAAAACTTTGCCAGGCCGCCGAGTTGAAGCGCGAAAAAAAGAAGGCCAAGCAATGCGAGCTCGCCTACGGGATGCTCGAGCGCATCGCTGAACAGGCGGGGCTTCGAAAAATCATGCTCGGCATCGAGATTCGCGAGTCGCTGGAGGAAATACCCATCGACACTGACTGGGACTTTTTCTTCCAGCGATTTGAAGACCCGACCATCTGCTACTGGCACGATATCGGCCACGCGCAAATAAAAGAAAACCTCGGCTTCATCCACCACCGACTCCACTTGGAGTCGATGGTTGGGCGACTGGGCGGTTTTCACCTGCACGACGTACAGTTCCCGGCCCGCGACCATCGCCCGCCGGGCCGCGGTATGATCGATTTTGAAGGGCTCAAGCACATCGTAAAGCCGGAACACATCAAGGTGTTCGAGCTCAGCCCAAGCCTCAAGGCCGACGCTGCGAAGGATGGAGTGGCCCACCTGAAATCCATCTGGGGAGAGGATTGAACTCCACGTCTAACGCGCTGCGATTCACACTCAAACTGGCGGTTTGCCTGGTTTTGGTGGCATGGATTTTGCACGTCATTTCCGCCGATGAAGCTCGGCTTCAAGTCAAAGACTGGGACAGCCTGTCGTTTGGTGAGCAGGTTTTGAAGAGCTGGACCATCGGGTCGGCTGGCTTGTGGAAAACCATCTCCGGCGTGAGCGTTTGCTGGCTGCTGGTCTCGCTCATCTTCATGGGCGCGACGATATTCATCGGCGTGGTTCGCTGGCGTTTGGTGTTGGCGGTGCAGGGGTTGCGCCTGTCCCTTGGCCGGGCCGCCGGCATTTCGCTGGTCGCCCATTTTTTCAACTCCTTTCTGCTTGGTTCGACCGGTGGCGACCTGCTCAAGGCGTACTATGCCGCCGCGGAGACGAATCACAAAAAGGCCGAGGCCGTGACCACGGTTATCGTCGACCGGCTGCTCGGCCTGTTCGCCATGCTGCTGTTTGTTTCGCTGATGGCCTTGGCCAACTGGGGCATCGTGATGAGCCAGCAACGCTTCATGGCGGTGATGCTCGTCGTCCTCGGGATGCTCTTCATCAGCGGGTTGGTCGTCGTGCTCGCATTTTGGGCCGGGCCAACCAAACCGCGCCTTAAGTTCGAGATGCTCCTATCCAGACTGCCCAAGGGCGACGGGCTGGTTCGCTGCATCGAGGCCTGCCATACCTACGGCGAGAACCCCGGCTTCCTGCCGCGCGTCCTGGGCTGGTCGATGCTACTAAGCCTGGCCTGTGTACTGCAGATTGTCGCGCTTGGTTTCGGGCTGGGCCTGCCAATGGGTGAACACTTCCGGGTGCTGTTGCTCATCGTGCCGGCGATCATCTGCATCAGCGCGCTGCCCATCACGCCCAGCGGCATTGGCGTCCGCGAAAACCTCTACGTTTGGCTACTGTCGGCCACCGCCATCGGCATCGAGGCTCAAGACGCGCTGACGCTCTCGATCCTCGCCTTCGCCGGCAGCCTCTTGTGGAGCCTCATCGGCGGCGCGGTGTACCTCGCCTTCCGCAGCCGACACTCCCTCGACCAAATCGCCACCGACTAAAACCAAGCGCTTGGCCAAGCGGTTATTTCGTGTTCCGTTTATTGGCGAGTTCCTTGCGGAGCTGGGTTAGGGGGAGGGTGTTGATGACGTCGCCTGCGGTAAGCCAACCCTTGCGAGCGATACCGGCGCCCAGGCGCAAAAAGCCGGCGTGTTCGTTGCGGTGGGCGTCGGTGTTGATGACACACTTCACCCCCTTGGCCTTGGCGTGCTGCCAGAGGCGCCAGTCGAGGTCGAAACGGTACGGGTTGGCGTTGAGCTCGAGCCAGGTGCCAGTCGCGGCACAGGCGTCGATGACGGCGTGCTGGTTGATGGGATAGGCTTCGCGGCGGAGCAGCAGCCGGCCAGTAAGGTGGGCGAGCATGTGGACGTTCGGATTCTCGGCGGCGGCGATGAGACGCTGGGTGTTGTCGGGCTCGTTGCTGCCGGCGACGTGCAGGCTAGCGACAACGACATCGAGTTCGGCGAGTAGGTTGTCGTCGAAATCGAGCTTGGTTTTGAGGATATCCACCTCGATGCCACTAAGCAGGCGGAAGTTGTTGCCGTCAGCCTCGAGTCGTTGGTTGACGCGCGCGACCTCGACGATCTGTTTACGAAGCCTCGCCTCGTCCAGGCCGTTGGCCTGAAACGACGCGCGCGAGTGGTCGGTGATGGCCCAGTAGTCGCAGCCCAGCCCGCTCATGTGGTCGGCGATCTCCTCGAGCGACTCGGCGCCGTCGCTCCAGTTGGAGTGGTTGTGCAGCGAGCCTCTGAGATTGGTCCACTCGATGAGTCGCGGGATGTCGCCAGCCTCGCCGGCCTCGAATTCGCCCTTGTCCTCGCGCAGCTCCGGCGGGATGTAGGCGAGGTCGAGCGCGGCGAAAATGTCTTCCTCAGTTTTGCAGTCGAGCCGCAGCTTGGGGTCGCGGGTTTCCTCGGTGCTTTTGAAAAGGCCGTACTCGTTTAGGCGCAGGCCTCGGGCAATGGCGCGCTGGCGCGTGGCAATGTTGTGCTCCTTGCTGCCGGTGAAGTAGGCCTGCGCGAATGGATACTCGGCGTCGCTGACGACGCGGAGGTCGCCCTGGATGCCGCCCTCGAGAATGACGCTGGCCTTGGTGTCGCCCTTGGCCAAGACGGACAGGATGCCCGCTTGGCCGGCAAAAAACTCGATGATTGACTCCGGGTTTTTCGATGAAGCGAGGAAGTCGATGTCACGGACGATTTCCTTGTGGCGGCGCAGGCTGCCGGCGGTGCTGCAGCGAATGACGTCGGGATGGGCGCGGAGCCGCTCGAGGATAGGGTCGGCAAGGTTGAGGGCGGTACTGATGTGGTGGTGTGAGGCGTAGTTTCGGCGGAACTCGATGCCCTCTAGAATTTTTGACTCGGTCTTTTTGCCGAAGCCGGGCAGCTCGGCGAGTTTGCTCTCTTTGCAGGCCTGCTCAAGTGTCTCAACGCTCTCAATGCCGAGTTTACTATAAACGGCCTTGACCTTTTTGGGCCCCAAGCCGGGGATGTTGAGCATGGCGATGAGACCCGCAGGGATGGAGGCCTTAAGTTCGTCGTAGTAAGCCAGCTCACCGGTGGTCACCAGCTCGGTGATTTTCTCGGCCAACGCCTTGCCGATGCCCTTGATGTCGGCCAGACGCTCCTCCTCCACGAGTTTGTCCAGCGGCTCGGTGACACCCTCGAGGGTTCGGGCCCCGTTTTGGTAGGCACGAGTCTTGAAAGGGTTCTCGCCTTTCAACTCGAGAAATACCCCAATCTCCTTGAGGATGTCCGCAATCTCGTCCTTTTTGCACGGGGCCGAGTTAATCACCCGGAGCCGCGCTTGGCCAA
>CAJWPV010000215.1 GCA_913045395.1 uncultured Verrucomicrobiota bacterium
ACCCCCAACAGACGGTTTTGGAGACCGTTGCTCTACCAATTGAACTACCGCCCTACTCAGGGTTCATATCCATTCCCGTGTGCGGCTCCATGCCCCACCCGCAAAAAACAAAATTAATCTACCACCTCGGCCACACGGCCCGAGCCAATGGTCCGGCCTCCCTCACGAATGGCAAAAGTCAACCCCTGCTCCATCGCGACTGGCTTGCCCAATTCCACCGAGACCGTCACGCGATCCCCGGGCATCACCATCTCGATGTTGTCCTCGAGGGTCAATGATCCGGTCACATCAGTCGTCCTAAAATAGAACTGCGGACGGTAATTGGTGAAGAACGGCGTGTGCCTTCCTCCTTCCTCCTTGGTCAGCACATAGACCTCGCCCTTGAACTTGGTATGCGGCTGGATCGTGCCGGGCTTGGACAATACCTGTCCGCGTTCCACTTCATCCTTCTTGATACCTCGCAAAAGCACTCCCACATTCTCGCCAGCACGAGCTTCGCCAAGCAGCTTGCGAAACATTTCCAGATCCGTCGCAACAGTTTCCTGGATATCTCGCAATCCAACAATCTCGACTTTATCCATCTTCTTGATGATGCCACGCTCCACACGGCCGGTCACCACGGTGCCACGGCCTTCGATGCTAAACACGTCCTCGATGCACATCAGGAACGGCTTGTCCTCCTCGCGAACCGGGTCAGGAATGCCGCTATCACACGCCTCCAACAACTGGGCAATGGACTCCACCCACTTCTCCTCGCCGTTCATGGCTCCCATGGAGCTGGACTGTACAATCGGGGTTTCCTTGTCGAAATCGTATTTCTCCAGCAGGTCCTTGATCTCCTCCTCGACGAGCATCAGCATCTCCTCGTCTTCAACCAAATCACACTTGTTTAGGCAGACCACGATGGCGGGAACACCCACCTGCTTGGCCAACAAAACGTGCTCCTTGGTCTGGGGCATCGGGCCTTGTGAGGCATCCACCACAAGAATGGCGCCGTCCATCTGCGCAGCTCCCGTGATCATGTTTTTCACGTAGTCGGCGTGGCCCGGACAGTCAACGTGAGCATAGTGACGCTTTTCACTCTCATACTCCACATGCGACACCGCAATGGTCACCGTCTTTGATTCATCTCGAACAGTGCCGCCCTTGGTAATGTCGGCATACGAAATAGGGGTCGCCAACCCCTTCTTGGACTGCACATCCACGATGGCTGCCGTCAGGGTCGATTTACCGTGGTCAACATGACCAATGGTACCAATGTTTACATGGGGTTTTCCGCGTTGGAACTCTTCTTTTGCCATTCGATTATTTCTTGTTGGTTAGTACGTTCTTTTTAGTGCTGAACAAATTCTTTTGTGGTGGAGCCCATGACCAGGTTTGAACTGGTGACCTCATCCTTACCAAGGATGTGCTCTACCAACTGAGCTACATGGGCATCGAGCGATAGGGCCACCTGCCATTCAAGCCCACCTGAAACATACCAAAATAACATTTGCCTCCATCTGTATCCTGCAAACAACTGGAGGCCAATGATTTAGCTATATTTTTGCACCCCAAAAGGGAAGGGAATTTAGTTGCCTATTGTCCCCTAGTCAACGGTTTTTTTTAAATAGTTCAAAAAAATACGCTCATGCGGGTCGTTTAATATTTACCCATGCGTGAACATGGGGGTCGCCCCGGAAAAACCACAAGCAATTCGGCCCCTCGATCTGCCAAACATCCCAGACTTTGTCGTTGCCTACGTCGTGATTCTTGAAAAAAGCCAGATGCAGATGCTCAAAACCACCCGCATCGACCATTTTCAATGCCTCTTTGGCGTCCTTTTCGCGGAACATCGCCAGCAAATCAGCCATGGTCTTGCGCACTTGGCCCTGTTGGTCGCTGCTCAGCTCCGACATCGGGATTCCGGGCAAACCATCTTTTTTACCGCTCAATGCAACTGTCTTGGTTCCCTCTTCCTCCCGGCTTTTGCCCAATAGAGCTATTTTCCGTTGCTTGCCATCCATCATTGCGAACACCTTGTTCGCCTGCTTGGCCTGATACCAATAGACATTGCCAGGATGATCCGGGGCCTCATTGAAGCTTCGAGCAGCATGGCCGTAAAAGATCGGCCCGCCAAACGCCTCCCCCTCCACCGAGTCGCCATCGCAGCGGCGCGTGCAGTGGCGACCGGTCAACACAAACTCGAACTTGCCGGTGTTCGGCTGGCCAAATAACGCCACAGACGTGCTCTCGAACCCTTCCTCCTCCGAATCATGCCGTACTTGGCCAAGCACCGTCTCGGCATATTGCTCGCTGTGCAATTTCAAGAAAATCTCCTGCACAAGCGCCTGCTGTTCCCCTGTGAAAATCTCGCCGATGCTCTTTTTGGTGATGTGCCAGTTATTGTCGACCTTTTCACGCAATGGATGCTCGAATGGAAACGCCACGACTTTCTTCTGGCTTTCATTGAGGCTGCCGAATAACTGAGCCACCAGTGTCTCGGAGTTGGTCTTCTTTTTCGCCGCTTTGCCCAGCGGCGCCGCGGCCAGGGCGGCCGAGCCAAGCGCGGCGGTCTTCACAAAATGCCTACGATCTATTGTCGTCGGACAGACCGGACATTCTTTTAGGTTTTCGATTTTCATGGCATTTTTAAAGGTGAATCTTCGCACCGCGAAAACTCGCACATCCTTTGGCCAAGTCAACCCGGAATTGTCCCGCTTGTCCAAGCGGACATTTTCCTGTTTGCGCCGTTGGCTGGCAATGGCACACTCCGCAGCCCGTTTCACGGCTTGCAAGGGTCAATTAACAATTAAATGGACAAGGTACGCATAGGCATTATCGGCTTGGGTAATATTGGGCAAATTCACGTCAACAATTTACTGGAGAGCAAGGTTCCACGCGGTGTTTTGACAGCGGTGGGGGATGCGTTTCCCGACAAACTGCCAGAGTATGAGGCCAAGGGGCTGAAGACATTCGACAGCGGCGAGGCGCTCATTGGCTCGGGCGAGATTGATGCGTTGATGGTTGCCACTCCGCATTTTCAGCACACCACTCTCGGCATCGCGGCGCTGGAGGCCGGCCTACATGTGATGGTGGAAAAACCGATCTCCGCCCACAAAGCTGATGCCGAGCGCCTTATCGCCGCGGCCAATGCGCGGCCGGAGTTGACGTTCTCCGGCATGTTCCAAATGCGCGTGGAGCCGCGCTACCAAAAACTGCGCGAACTAGTACAGGACGGCGAGCTGGGCGACTTGATCCGCGTGATTTGGATCATGACCGACTGGTTCCGGTCTGAGGCGTATTATCAAAGCAGCGACTGGCGCGCCACGTGGAAGGGCGAAGGCGGCGGCGTGCTGCTCAACCAATGCCTTCATCAGCTAGATGCCCTGCAATGGATTGTCGGCATGCCGTCCAAGGTGCAGAGCCATGTCGGCATCGGCAGACATCACGACATCGAGGTGGAGGATGACGTGACCTGCTACATGGAATATACCAACGGCGCGAGCGGCGCGTTCATCACCTCCACCGGCGAAACGCCCGGAAGCAACCGGTTCGAGATCGCCGGCACCAAGGGGCGCGCCCTGCTGGAAAACGACCGGTTAATCGTGACCCGCAACGAGGTCGCCTCCGACGAATGGAGCCGCACATCCAAGATCGGCTTCAAGCAACCGGAGACCACCGTCGAGGAAATCCCGATCCCCGGCGCGGACAACGCCCACGCGCAGCTCATCGCCAACTTCGTCAACGCCATCCTGGACGGCGAAGCCCTCATCGCCCCCGGCGCAAGCGGTATCGGTTCGGTCGAGTTGGC
Source organism: uncultured Verrucomicrobiota bacterium (assembly GCA_913045395.1). GTDB lineage: Bacteria > Verrucomicrobiota > Verrucomicrobiia > Limisphaerales > UBA1096 > UBA1096. Next base: position 3,794 of record CAJWPV010000215.1, read on the forward strand.
CAACGTGATAGTGTACTCCGGCATACTTGGCCAAGCGATCGACCTCCCGATGGACGGTGCCGCGTGGGAGTCCAAGCTAAACGAGTTGATCGCCAACTCAACGCACGAAAAGAAAGTCGTCGAGGTCAGCAACGAGGATTTCAACGCCAGCTTCCGCAAATAATCTAAGGGAAAGACAATCATG
>CAJWPV010000216.1 GCA_913045395.1 uncultured Verrucomicrobiota bacterium
CTGGTAAACGCCGTTCACCTTCTCGAGAAATGCCCGGTTGACCACCGAAAAAGTCTGGTCGCAGACAAGCAACTGGTTCTTGAAAGCGCCGAACTTGCCGTTACTATCGTAGGCGAATCCGGAGGTGGAGTTGCCCAGTATCCCGTGCGGGAATACGATCGCCGAGGGCACTAGTTCTGGGATCTTGGGCCGCTCCGCGACCCAGCGACTATTGGTCTTGGGCTCCGTGGGCCGTTTGCCCATCGCTGTTTTTGCCGCCGCAAGGTCGTACCAGCGAAAGCCTCCAGGGTGGCCTTGGAACGAGCCGTGCGAGAGGGGCTTGAGCGAACTGGATCCATTCCAGGGGCCCTGATTATCGGCATAAAAAACTTCACCCAGATGGTTCAGACCAATCCCACCTGGTGAGCGAATTCCGCTGGAGCTCGGAATAAGTTCGCCTTCCTTCGTCACGCGTAAGGCCCAGCCACGATAGTCGATCTGACTGGAAAACGATCCAGTGAGACAAAGTACAATCCACATATCGCCGTTGGGATCTGGCCTTGTCCCAAAGGCGTACTCATGGTAGTCGCCGGTAATACCCCAACCGTCGTTGACCGTCTCGAAAATGTCAGCTCGGTCGTCGCCATCAGTGTCCTTCATGCGAGTGAGTTCACAACGCTGTGTGCAGTAGAGCCAACCATCTGTAAAGGCAAGGTTGAGCGGTTCGTGCAGGCCCTCGGCATACAGTGTCCATTTAATTTTGTCCGGCGCACCGAACGGGTCGGACAGGACATAGACGTTGCCTCGGCGGCCGCAGATGGCCAGCTTGCCGCTGGGGAGCATCTCGATCCCACTGGTTTCGACCACGACACCGTCCGGCATCGGTATGGCGTCGATCTGGTAGTAGTCAGACTCGACCGGGTCGGCGGCGCGGGAGCTGGCCGCTTGGCCAAGCGCGAACCCGGCCAGCAGTGCGAAGCGTGTTAGTTGATTCATCATCTTAAAGTCTCCCTTGTTTCCGGGGTTACAGATTCCACTCGTACTGCTGCTTGAGGGTCGCTTGGCCGTCGACGTTGAACTTGATGAGCAGCTCCTTGCGTCCGCTGTTCTCGCGAACCACCGGCTTGGCCTCGAGTTCCGGGAAGCTGACGCGCAGCATCGTGCCGCCGATGTTGTAGCCGCCGTTTTGCTCGGTGATCGAGTCACCGGCAGCAGCAAGATACCACACCTCGCCGTTTCCGCGTATGCGAAGCCGGCGAGTGATGGACGGTAGCGCGCCGGCGTTCGGCTCGGCGTAGTCGGCCACCTGAAGGCTGTCACCTATCTTGTATCCGAAGATCGGGCGGCGCTGTTCTCCAACGAGGAAGTAACCTCGGAACTTGAGGCCCTTGGCGCGGGTGTCGCGACCCTCGGCCCTTGGCCAGACTGCGTCCGCGCTGTCAAGCTGGGCGAACGGTTGGTCGCGTGTGAGGCGGATCAGGTAGTGGCCAGACGGTCGCTGAAACCCCTGGCCGCGGCCGTTCCAGTGACGGGCCGCGTCCATGAATGCGCCGTGCCACAGCATCGCGATCTGCATGGTGTTGGCATCAAAGCAGAGATTCACTTTTTCAGGATAGCCGACGCCAATGCCGCGCGGGCTAGCACCCTCGATGAAGTTGCGATAGATGCGCACCTCCTTGGTAATCTCAATCGGATTGCCGGTCGGGAAGGCCGGCCCCCTGCGCTGCGGCTTGATGGTCTGCTTGGCCAACTGGAGGCGTTTGATACCCGGGCCGGACATGTCAAGCGCTAGTCTCTCCTCGCCACCCTTCTCAAAGTATTCCAACTTCAGTTTGGCGGCTCCCGGCTCAAGGTTTATCTTACCTTTCTTGGCTCGCATGCCGTGAACGCCGTCGTTGTCCACCACCAACTTGCCGTTTATGTAGAGGCGCGTGCCATCGTCGGACCCCAGGTTGAACGTATAGTCGCCCTTCTTGGCTATCTCAATGTCGCCCTCGAATACGACACCAAAGTTCTCGCCCACGCCGGCCAGACCGGGATCCGCCGTACCGCTCTTGGAATTGCCTTTCTTGAAAGGCTTCAGCTTTGAGAAGTCCGGCAATTTATCCCAACTGCCCTTGTAGGCAGCGAAAGTGAAGTTGTTGATTTTACCCTTGGCGATGAGACCGGCGGGATCCTCCGTGCTGCCGCCCTCGCTGAGCGAATGCACATAGGCGATGAGCGCCTTCATCTCCCCGTCGTTCACGGCGGGCGGCGGCGGCATTGGCGCGGCGGCCTCCTTGGACACCTTGTCCATCGGCTTGAGGATCGACTCGGCGAAATACGCCTCGTCGAACGTGACCGTGGCTTCCGGGCCGCCGTAGCCGAGGGTCACGGTACGTTTTTTGCCCCAAAAACCGCCCATGAACTTCGGCGCCTTCATGGCAATCCCGGCCGGGGCCGGCACGTTTTCGTCCACCTGATGGCAGGTGAAACAGATTTTTGCCTGAAAGAGCGCCTTTCCCTGGGCTATCAACTTCGCGTCATCCGCGGCTTGTGCGGGCAACAACAATCCCGCCGCCGCCAGGCCGATGACACACAACGACTGGCCTCGCTTGATCCTCTGCATGCGTGGAGCAGATGGTGCACATCCCCTCTAGGCTGTCGAGCAGATCCTCAAAAAAGTCCATCGAGACTCGACGGCCAAGCCGCTTTTCCGTAACCAACCGGGCAGTTCATGTTTCCGGTCGGACTCTACCTGTTTGCACTCGTCGGAGGCGCGGTGATTTCCGCTGCCTCGCTGCCGCTCTGGAGACGTTGGTGTGAACATGTCGGACTGGTGGACGCTCCCGGCTACCGGAAAATTCACGACCATCCGGTGCCGCTGGCCGGCGGCCTGGCCGTGATCACCGGCCTGGTCGCGCCGATCCTCGGCGCCACGGCGTGGGCCTGGCTTGGCCCGTTGCCAGAATCGTTCGACCGCGTCGTTGCCTACGGCTTGGCCAAGCGTGGATGGCAAATCGCCGCCATCCTTGGCGGCGCGGTGGCCATGCTGGCGCTTGGCGTCATCGACGATCGCCGCGACCTGGCTGCCAAGTGGAAGTTCGCCGCTCAAGTGCTGATCGCGATCACGGTCGCCGCCAGCGGCATACGCGTGACAATGTTCGTCGAGAGCGCGGCCTTCAGTTACGCCGTCACTGTGCTTTGGATTTTGACCGTCACCAACGCCCTCAATTTTCAGGACAACATGAACGGCTTGTGCGCGGGGCTGGGGCTGATCGCCGGCTGGTTTTTCGCATGGCACGCCGGGTTGGAGGGACAGTATCTCGTGGCGTCGCTGGCGTTTTTATTCACCGGAGCGCTGGCCGGCTTTCTGCCGTACAACTTCCCGCGTGGCGGCGTGTTCCTCGGCGACGGCGGCAGCCATGTCGTCGGCTTTCTGCTCGCCGTGCTGGCGATCCTCCCCGACTTTTACTCCGCAGCCAGCCCTCACAAGTGGCTTGTGATTGCGCCGTTGCTTGTGCTCGCCGTGCCGCTGGCAGATCTGGTCTCGGTGATCCTTATCCGCCGCCGGCTTGGCCAGGCGGTGTGGGTCGGCGACAACAACCACTTCTCCCACCGCCTCGTCCGCGCCGGCCAAGCCAAGCCACGGGCGGTTTTGATCCTGCTGCTCATCGCGACCACAACCGGCGCAGTGACATTCTTGAAGTGAGCCCGCGGGGCCACTTGGCCAAGCGGGTGGTTACTCAGCGGCGTAAACTTCGACGCGTGGCGGGAAGGCAAAGTCGCGCCAGAGGCGCTCAAGCAGTTCAGCATCCGGCCTGCCATCGGTCACGACGAAGCGATAGCGCGACATGTAGTCCTGCCCCGGCTTGATTTCCCAGTCGCCGGCCTGGGACGGGGCGAAGTTAAAAAACGGCTCGCTCGGGTGGATCCGCATCGGCTGAGGAAACCGAAAATTACTTGGATGGCACAGCACGCCGATGCCA
>CAJWPV010000217.1 GCA_913045395.1 uncultured Verrucomicrobiota bacterium
ACACCTCAGCCGAGAGGCTGGCCGCCTTGCCCGCTTCCGCCGAGAGATCGGTTGGTTGCGATGTGATCTTGGCCGGATCGGCGCTGGCGTTGGCCGCCATGGCCAAGCCGAGACTCAAGCCTGCTGCCTTGGCCAGGCGGCTGGTCGAACGGATACAACGAGAGATGTGCATAGTTGTTTTCATTTAAAAATAGTTTAGCCAGATGGGGGAGAGCCTGCGTTCGGCACCGAAACTGTCAAGCTACAAACCATTCACTGGGCCAAGCTGATATCGTTGCCAACGGGAGCGTTCGCGGTTACACAACCGCGACCGATGAATCGCCTGCCCAAGCGCCTGCTCGCACATGCCGTCCTGCTGACGCTTGCCATCCCGCTGGCAAGGGCCGACCGTGTCTGCCTGCTAAACGGCCCGGTGGACGCCGCGCAATCCCGATACGATCTCGCCATCAAGGCTCAGCGTGAACTGAATATCTCCTACTTTTACGTGGGTGGAGTGGAGGATGTCATTACGATGCGAGGCTTCGCGCTGCTGCGTGAAACGGCCCGGCGCGGCGTCAGGGTGCGCCTGATGATCGATGCCCTTTTTCACAGGATTCCCGCTCCGCTCCGGGCGCACCTGATCCGGGAAGGCGTGGAAATCCGGGTGTTTCACCCGTTCGACCCACTGAAGCCGTTTCGGTTCAACCGGCGTTTGCACGACAAGCTTTTCATCGTGGATGGCAACCTGCTGATCACCGGCGGGCGTAACATCGACGACTCCTACTTCGGACTGAGCCGGTTCCGGAAGGAGGGCGACACGGTGTATCGCAACCGAATCGACCGCGACATCCTTGTCGAGGGCGAAACCGCGGTAGAGGCGAACATCCACTTCATGACGCTCTGGAACGGGTCAAAGGTGAAGCCGATCCGCGTTGGCAAATACCGCTGCCTTATCCGGCCTGATGATGCTCCCAAGCGCCTCACGGCCAGCCGCCGCCGGCCCATCCCGCCGGTGCATCGGGCGATCCTCCGGCGAGACATCGATGCGGCCAAGGCGGCGCTCGACCGGGCCTGGGCGGAGTTTCAGTCGCAGCCTAGGGTCGTGCAATTGCAAAGCCGCACAGACTGGAACCAGCGTCTGCGGCCGGTGGATGAAATCCGTTTTTTGGCCGATCACGGCGGCAGAAAATCCCGCGGCCAACACACCGGGTACCACATCGCCGCGCTGGTGAACAAGGCCGGGCCGGACGAGACAATCTGGATCGAGTCGCCGTACCTTATCCTGACGAAGAAGGCCCGTACCGTTCTGGGCGATGCCCTCCGCCGCGGCGTCCGAGTGATTGTCTTTACCAACTCCCTTAACTCGACCGACAACCTCCTCGTCCAGGCTGTTTACCAGAGGAAAAAGGAGGATTACCTCGCCCTCGGGCTGGAGATCATCGAGCTTGCCGGCGAACCGGGCCGCGAGGGGATGGAGACACTGCACGCCAAGAGCATGGTCTTGGAGCGGGCCGGCATCGGCATGGTCGGCTCATTCAATATCGATCCTCGTTCCGAGCGGTTGAACACGGAAGTCGCCATCGAGTACCACTCGAAGGCGATGGTCGGTGAACTGCTTCGTTCGATTCAGGAGCGGATAAAAAAGAAAGGCGTTCGCATTGGTCCGGACGGATTGCCGGTGGACGGCCGCCCCCGCTACCTCGGCGCGTCAACAAAAAAAATCCGGCGCATGAAATGGCGCACCCTCCCCGCGCTGATGTTCAAGGGTTGGCTGTAGTGCTCTTCGCCTACACGGAAGTATTGGGGAGGTCGCCGGGCAACGGGACGGTCTGCACGAGTGACTGTTGGCCGAACGCCGACTCTGTCGCCCGGCCGAGCGACTCTGCCGTCGCGGTATCCGGGCAGATTGCAAAAATGGCCGAGCCGCTGCCGCACATGAGCGCGGCCTCCGCGCCGTTGGTCAAGGCGTGTTGTTTGATGAGTTTGAGCAGCGGGAACTTGTTAAAGACCGGCGCCTCGAGTGAGTTGTAAAAGCTCTCGGCTGCCTCAGCCAGAGGGCCGTTGGCCAAGCGCTTGGCCAGTTTGTCAGCCTGGCCGGCCGGCCGGCTTTTCGCTCCAGGAAACTTGGCCAAGGCCTGGTATGCCCAAGGCGTCGGCACGCCGAATCCGGGTCGGATAAGCAGCAGCGACTTGCCGTCGAGTGCCGCCAGTTGCGCCACCGGCTTGATCACTTCGCCGCGCCCCTTGGCTACGGCCGCTTGGTTTTGGAGAAAGAACGGGACGTCGCTGCCGAGTTCGGTGGCGAGTTCGTGCAGCGCTGCCTGGTCAAGCGGTGTGCCGTGGAGCTCGTTGAGCGCGAGGAGGGTTGCCGCCGCGTTGCTGCTGCCACCCCCGAGGCCGCCCTCGGTCGGGATGGTTTTTTCGAGGTGGATGCGGACGCCGTCCGCGATCCCAACCCTGGCTGCAAACGACTCGGCAGCGCGACAGGCCAGATTGCCCGAATCGGTGGGGATGCCCGGTTGGTTGCAGGTCAGTCCGATGTCATTGTTGGGCAATTCAAAATCGAGCCGATCAAAAATGGGCACCGGCAGCATCAGCATTTCCAACTCGTGAAAGCCGTCGTCGCGCCGGCCAACGACGTTGAGCAGCAGGTTGATTTTGCAGTGCGATTTACGGCTGAGTTTCACGACAAAAAAAGGCGCCAACCGCGAGGCTGGCGCCAAGGAAATTGCTGAACAACGGCTCAGTGGTCAAACACCTTGAAGCGGCTTCCTGGAAAGAACGGGGCCACGTCGCCGCCACCGAAACCGATGGCGGAGTTGGGGTGAAAGACGCCGTCATCCCACAGGTCGGGTGTGTAGCTGGCCGGGAACATAGCGTCATCCGGCATCACCATGCCGCCCCACGGGTAATCCAGCGTGGCGATGGATGGATCCGGGTAAACATTGGCACCCTTCATCCACGGCTCGTAGTCCGGGGTGGGGAAGGGGAAGGTAACGATCTCCGCAAAGCCCACCGCAGTGCGGGCAACAGTTCGGCTTAAGCCGCGTATTACACCGGTGGTGTAGGCGTGTTGCGGGCCGTCCCAGAGGGCAGTTTGCTCGACGGAACGGTTGAACTCGCCCAAGCGGGAGAACTCGGTGAAATTGCGGATACCGCGTCCGAGCTTGTTTTCGGGCCCGGCACAACCCACAGAGAAAACGGCGATCAGCGTCGCAGCGGCGGTGGTTTTTGCAAAATATCTCATTGGATCAGTCAAAAAGCGAAGAGCAGGCTAGTCGAAAAGCGGGCTGTGTAAAGTCTTTTGGCGCTATTTTTCCGGCTCGTCTGGCGGGATGCCAGCGGCCCCGGCCTCCTCTTTTGCGATTTGCTCCTCTTTTTTTCTGTCGCGCCGATGCCAGATCCAGGCGATGAGGACGCTGCACTCGTAAAAGAACTGCATCGGCAGCGCCATAAGTATCTGGGTGACTATGTCCGGGGGTGTGAGGATGGAGGCGAGCACAAGGTTGATGACCACCCAATACATACGGAATGCCGACAATTTCTTGTAATCCAGGACGCCTACCTTCACCAGGACAAGTATCACGACCGGCAGCTCAAACGCGATGCCCATGCCCATCATGAACTTGCAGACAAAGGTGATGTAGTCTTCAGCGCGCCAGACGTCGGCCCCGAAAGTGAGCCAGTTGGCAAACAGCGCCGAGGTGCTCAGGGCGATTTTCATCACCAGAAAATAGCAGAACGCCACACCGCTGAAGAACAGCAAGCTGCCCACGATGATCCCACGGATGAGGTATTTTTTCTCCTTTCTGCGCAGTGCCGGGACCGTGAACTGGCCAACAAAAAACAGGATGAATGGTGAAGACACCATGATCCCCCCGTAGAACGCCAACTGCAATGCCACCAAGAACGCGCTGAGTGGTCCC